>JBDSHL010000354.1:0-2418 GCA_039918515.1 Saprospiraceae bacterium
AAAAATAATCCAAATTCTAACATTGAATTTCTTCAAGCAGACGCCTTAGAATTTGAATTAGAAAAAAAGTACGATAAGATACTCTTGTACTTTTCATTTCAGTACTTTGATAATAATACCCTTGGAAAAAAAGTAATTAAAAATTTACTCCAACACGCTCATCCCAACGCAATCATTTTAATTGGAGACATTCCTGATTATTCTAAAATTAAATTGTATTATACTAATTTTAGGAATCTTTTAAAATATTACCTTCGTTTCTATTTAGGAACTTCCAACATGGGTAAATTCTGGAAAAAAGAAGAATTAGATTCTATTTGTAAATCTTTAGGTATTAAAGGCACATATGTTCAACAAGAATCTTGGCAACCCTATGCTAAGTATAGGTTTGATTATCTAATTCGTAATTCATAGTTCGTAATTTACAATTCATTGATCATACTTAGATTAAGTTCATCATTAGAATAAGTTCATCACTCTTAGTTCATAATTTATATTTAACCTAGAATAAGTTCATATTTTTACGCAAATGCAGTAATTAGAATTTCCTTCAATTGCTGATCATGCACCTTTTTATAACCGACTGCAGTGGCTGCACTTGCAGGACGTCCGATAAAATTAAGTTTGCCTAGTTCCCAATTCTGCATTAAATAAGGAGCTGCACCCATATTCAAAGGTTCTTCTTGAACCCAACAAAGTTCTGCATTTTTATAATTTTCTATCGCATTTTTGATTTTATCTTTAGGAAGTGGATATAATTGTTCAATTCTGATGATTACAATATCTTCAGATTTAAGATCTTCTTTTCTTTGCAATAGATCATAATAAATCTGACCACTACACAACAATATTTTCCTGCATTTATTTTTAGAAGTAGAAAGATGATCTACAATTATTTCTTCGAAGGAAGATTTGTCGACAAATGAAGAAATTTCTGAAACGCACCTTGGATGTCTTAGCAATGATTTAGGAGACATGACAATCAATGGTTTTCGATAATCCGCTTTTACTTGTCTTCTTAGTAAATGAAAGAAATTAGCTGGTGTACTGACATTGGCAACAATGATATTTCTTTCCGCTGCGGATTGTAGAAATCTTTCCATACGCGCAGATGAATGTTCTGGCCCTTGTCCATCATATCCATGAGGAAGCAATAATACCAGATTGCTCATTCTATTCCATTTCAATTCCGCCGTTGTAATAAATTGATCAATGATGACTTGTGCACCATTCACAAAATCTCCAAACTGCGCTTCCCATATAACCAATTGATGAGGAGAAGCTAAAGAATATCCATATTCAAATCCTAGAACTGCAAATTCTGAAAGCAAGGAATTATAAATAAAAAACTTGCCTTGACTTTCAGAAAGTATTGACAAACGATTGTACTCTGTACTATTTATCTCATCATAAAGCACTGCATGACGATGTGAAAAAGTCCCTCTCTTCACATCCTGTCCACTCATTCTTACATTCAACCCTTCAACTAGAATACTTCCATAGGCCAATAATTCAGCCATTGCCCAATCAAGGTGTCCACTTTCAAATAATTTTTTAGATGAATTAATCAAGCGATTAATTTTAGGCAATACATTAAAATCAGAGGGATATTCTGATAATTTTTCAATAATATTATTAAGCGTATTTAAATGAATGGATGTTTCTGTTTTTGCTTCGTTTTCTTTTTTAATGTTTTTCTTAATTTCTTTCCATGCCAATTCGGGTTCTTGGTATAAATAAGGCAACGGATTTTGCTTAACTTGATCTAATCTTTCTTGCAGATTGTTCCAAAACTTTGTTTCCATTTCAAGGGCAAGATTTTTTTCAATTTCCCCTCTGTCTTGTAATGCTTTTATATACAAATCTCTAACATTAGGATGCTCTGCAATTAAACTATACATTGTCGGTTGTGTAAATTTAGGATCATCACCTTCATTATGTCCATGACGTCGATAACACACCATATCGATAAAAACATCATTGTTGAATTCTTGTCGATACTCAATGGCTAACTTGGTTACAAATACCACTGCTTCAGGATCATCACCATTTACATGAAATACAGGTGCTTGAACTAAACTGGCAACACTGGTAGAATACGTTGCTGACCTCGCATCTTCAAAATCAGTTGTGAAACCAATCTGATTATTAATTACAAAATGTATGGTACCTCCTGTATAATACCCATCCAATTGTGACATCTGCAAAGTCTCAAATACAACTCCTTGTCCTGCAACAGCAGCATCTCCATGAATTAATACTGGTAAAATTTTATCATAGTCAGAACCATAGATTAGGTCAGCTTTAGCTCTTGCTAGACCTTCAACGACGGGATCTACAGCCTCAAGATGGGATGGATTCGGTGCAAGCCTCAAATAAACATGTTTGCTAGAATTGCTTTCCACCATCGAACTAAAT
>JBDSHL010000355.1:0-8606 GCA_039918515.1 Saprospiraceae bacterium
TTTTAATTCAACTAAATAAAAAAGCCCCCTAATGATCATCTCCTAGAGGGCATATTTTTTTTTAATAACGTTTCTATTAGAAACTTAACTTAAAGTCACTTGCTTTTTTTACTTTAAAAATATAAGAACGCGTACAAGCTTCATGTACAAAAACGTCATATCCTTCTACAGTACCAGTAACTTTTAGATTTTTAAAGCCACCTTCTTTAGCAGACATATAGGTAGCTTCGGGAATGCTTTCTGCAAATTCTATTTTTACCGTATAGTCAAAATTATCTGGATCTCGAATAAATAAGGTTCGTGCACCTTGCAGAATATTGCTGCCGTTCAATCCAACTTCCAAAGTATATTCTTTACCTTCACAAGGCATAACTTTACCACAAGGTCCTTGACAATCAGATCTTTTAGCAAGATTAGCAATGCCTTTTATTGCAGTATTCTGTATATTACAAGCTAGTTGTAAAATGACAATGAAGCACAAGAAGAAATATTTTACTATGATATTCATTATATTCAATTATTTTCCTAATAATTCACTATAAATTCTGTCTGCACGATAGATATGCTTTAATGCAGCTACAATGCCACCCACATGAACGCAAACAGATCTATTATTTGTATCATCGTAAATGAAATTTCCAGGCAAAGACTCGATATTTCCATCGAAAATTAAACCAACTGCTTCTTTATTTCTATTGACAATTGGACTTCCAGAGTTTCCTCCAATAATATCATTGGTCGCGACAAAATTCAAAGGTGATCTTAATAATTCAACAGGCGGATTCTGCCAACGAGCAGGAAGACTGAATGGGTATTTTTCATTGAAAGATGTATTCCTGTCATACATACCATAATAACTTGTCTTGTATGGAGCAATAGTACCATTGTAATTGTAACCTTTTACAACACCATCCGAAATTCTTAAAGTAAAGGTAGCATCGGGTGGAAGATTAGTTCCCTTTACTGCGAACACAGAGTTGGCAATTTTCGCTTCTAAAGCTCTTCTTCGCGGAGTTGAAGTTTGAAATGCAGTTAATGCTTCATTGAATTTGCTTACAATTAATCTTGAAGCATCGAGTATTTCGTCTTTGGATTTTTTAAACTTCTTTGCATCCATGGCAAGATAATTGTCTACTTTTTCCGGATTGGTGAAATCGGTTTTCTTTATAATTTTATCTACCCTAGCCTCTATACTTTTACCATCAATAATTTTATCAATATATTTAAAATCAGGCTGCTCATACTTTTTTAATTCTTGCAAATAAGTTACAAAATATTCTTTTTGCTTGTCGGAATTTAGGTCTTTACAAAAGTCCTTAATCTCAGCTTTTAGTTTATCCATGTTTGCAATTTGCTCAGGATTATCGAGTGCTTTTTCGTATCTTCCCAATGCATAAATTAAGTTGACAATATTCCCTTTAATACCACCTCCACCTCCAAGATTTACTGTGGTTGAATATTTTTTCAATCCTTCTACTGCTTTCTCAAGTTCTTCCCAATAATCTTCTTTTTTCATTTTGGTTTTTTTGCGGACTTCATCTTCTGTTGCTTTTTTACGTGCAATTAAAGATGGATTGCGAAGTCCTTGCAATATTCCACCAAAGGCTTTCTGACTATTGCTTAAGCCGAATATGTCATTCTGCAAATCAACAGTAGGATTCGCAGCATATTCTTTCTCCATTATTTTAATGCGATTAGTTAGCATTTCATATTGCATAGGGAATCTATAATCGCGATCATACTCCAACTGTTTAAAAGTTCTATATCTTTCTGTATTACCAGGATTTCCAATAACAAAAACAGGTTCTCCTTCGATAACTCCTGCAGGATTAAATTTGAAATAATTCTCTGTAGTATTTAATGGGTTACCACTTTCATCATAAGCTCTCCAGAATGTACAATCAAGAACATAACGTGGATATGTAAAATTATCAGGATCTCCTCCAAAATATCCTAAATCAGTTTCTGGAATAAATACAAGTCTGATGTCACTAAATTTTTTATAACCATACAAACTAAATTTTCCTCCACTATAATACGTTACAGCCTGAATTCTCAATTTACTCCAATCTTCTTTAGCACTGTATTCTTTAGATATCATAACCATCGCGCTGTCTTGAAATTGCTTTCTTTGCACATCATCTTTGGCAAGATCCATGATTTTAAGCATTCTTGTTGTAACATCTTCCACTTTAATTAATTGTTCGACAAACAAACCTTTGGCTTGCCTTTCTTCAGCTAATGTTGTTGCATAAAATCCATTTTTATCAAAATTTTCTCCTTCTTTCTGAAGTTCTGTTACAACATCACGTGAACAATGATGATTGGTCATAATTAATCCATTCGGAGAAACAAATGATGCTGAACACCAACTTGCAAATCTCAAAGAGGACTTTCTTACATCTTCGAACCATTTATCATCAGCTGTAAAATTATAGGCTTCTTTAAACCACTCTTTTGGTGGATGCTCAAAAGTCCACATTTTTCCATAATCGAATCTTTTTGGTATCGAAAGGTCATTTTGTGCATTTAAGAAAGTAAAAACAAAAGAGAAGATCGCCAGATAAGAATATTTGAACATATTAGAATTTTTTATAATATAATGATGATTTTGCTCCGCAAAGATAATAAAGGAATTGAGAGTCTCTATATTTTGGGGTAAAGTAAATTTTGGATTGAATTCTTTGTAATTGGATGATACCCCTCCTTCGCTTTCTCAAAGAATGCCTTAGAGTCCTTTAATCTTCCATTTTTTGAAAGATTCTCATATATTGGTAATACATATTTTCTTCTTCCAACACTTAACAAGAATTTTTCAACTTGCTCCATTTCTTGATCTTTAATCCCATTCTCAATTAAATAGTTAATCCAGCAAAATGCTAATTCCGAATTGCCTGTTAATGAAAAATGATATTGCATTTCCAAGTTATTTCGAATTTGTCCACTACTATCTTTAGGTAAATGCCTGAAAAAATGAATCCATTCATGTGTTGACCATTTGCCAGATTCAAGTTTATATTTTGATGGTGAGATGGCAAACAAATTCACTTGTTTTTCAACATTTATAAATCTGGAATTTTCAAAATGTGGAGAATATCCAATAAGTCCTGGATCATATACCCAATGATTGGTAGTATCCTGAATTCCTTTTTCCAATTTTGGAAAATATGTATATAGATATTTTAAGAAACCTTCGCTTGTATTGGATTGAAATTTAAAATGATTAAAATAGGATTTTAAAAATCCGTCCCATTCATTTCTTCCTATTCTTTCTTCTAAATAACGCAATAGCATTTTTCCTTTCTCATAAGCTATATCTGTAAGAGCCTCTTCTGGATCTTTGTCTTTAAGATTTAATTTTAATTTGGTCAATTCACTAGTATCTCCTAATTCAATGATTGCCTTTTGTAAATCTTGAAAACCCAACAAACTCAACATATCTGCATATGATTTACCATAAAGAGATTCCATAATTCTATTTTCAAAATAAGTTGTAAAGCCTTCATTCAACCAAAAATCTTCCCAAGTTGAATTTGTCACTAAATTTCCAGACCATGAATGTGCCAATTCATGAGCAAGTAATGAAGTCAATGATCTATCTGAAGTTATAACAGTTGGTGTTAGAAAAGTTAATCTTGGATTCTCCATTCCACCAAATGGAAAACTTGATGGAAGTACGATAACATCATAACGAGTCCAAGGATAAGGGCCATAAAGTTGCTCAGCTGCAACAACCATTTTTTCAAGATCAGCGAATTCCCAAACAGCTTTATCCAAAACACTTGAATCAGCATATACCCCTGTTCTTAATCCAATTGGTTTGAAATAAAAATCACCAACTGCCAACGCCATTAAATAAGCAGGAATAGGAATCTCCATGTTAAATTCATATTGTCCGTTGGCAGATTTTTCTTGTGGATTTGTAGCACTCATTGCAGCCATCATTCCAACAGGAACTTTAACTTTAGCATGATAAGTGAATCTAATTCCCGGACCATCCTGACAAGGAATCCATGAGCGAGCAAAAATGGATTGAGACTGTGTAAAAAGGTATGGATATCTTTTTGAATTGGTTTGAAGCGGATTTAACCATTGAAGTGCAGTTGCATCAGGGCCTGACTCATATTTTATTTTAATCTTTTTTGTATTTTTTTGCAAGGCGATATGAACTGCTGTTCCGAGGGTAGAATCGGGTGCATCCATTCTTATTTCAGTATTCGATTCATTATTATGATCATCAATTAATTTTACTTCTTGAATGTTCAAACCAAGATCATCAAGAATAATTTCAATGGCTTCCTTTTGCTCAATATCATAAGTCGCTATTCCTTTAATTTTCTTTTGCTCGAAATCACATTCAATGTCTAACTCTAGATGTGTTGTTCTGGCTAATTGAGGCTGTGAAAAACTATGTGGATCAGGTCGTTCCACATCTAATTTTTTAACCGCGCTAATATTTTGTTTGCAATTTAATAACATACAACAAAGAAAGGATAAATAAAAATATTTCATATTCAAATTATAAATAGCAAAAGTAATTCAATTTTCTAAATTCAAAGTCAACTTATTCAAATAATGCAATGCTTCCGGGCCTAAGTGAAACAAGAGATCCAAGGCACTTAAATTTCTTATAAAAGATTTCGCATTACTATGAACCTGATAATACGAAGGCATATCTTTCAGATCAGATCCCGACACTTTCATTCTATTCCTAAAATCAGTCACTTCAGAAGGGCACTCCTTTTTATATTCGAGTGTCTCTTCGAAATTAAATGCAATATTAAACTGATCTGCTATCCAGCTTTGGGTTCTTATATTCCAATCCCATAATTTTACTATTTTATGTCTAAATAGTTCTATAAGCTCATCTTTATAAAAATTATAAAATGCACTATTTCCATAACAAGATTGAATTGTTTTGAGATGTTGTCTTTGCCAATCTGTTTCATATGAAATCAACACGTCTTTAATATTTTGTGATTTATTTTTTCCCTTCACCAGTGGAATTGAAAGTTCTACCTTTCCAGTGGTTGATCCAATATAATAGCGATTCCTATAAGAACGCTTTTGATAGTTTTCATGAGCTTCAAGAATCAATTTATTCTTAAGCATAAGTTTAAAGTAGTAAATTGAAGGAAAGACCTGAATTTCTATAAAGATCGAAGACAATGAGGTAAAATTATTGCACAAAGCTAATAGTATCTAGAGATTATCTATGTTTGTTCTTTAATACAACATCATGTCAGAGAATAAGATAATGAGTTCCTACCTAGAAAAAAGGGCTCTTTATCCGCGTCTCATTGATATTTCTCCACTAGAAGATGTATCCATGATTCTTATTATTCCATGCTACCATGAAGAGAATCCAATCTTAGCATTAGAATCTCTTATGAAAACTACAAGTATTTCTTCTTCCATTGAGATTATCTTGATTTTAAATTACCCTTACAAATATGCTAAATTGGAAAGAGACTTTCACATTAAACAGCACCATGAAATATTAAATTGGATTGATAATAATAAAAGGGAAAAAATAAGTATTCATTGCCCTTCCCCTATTGAATTAGAATCGAATCATACAGGTGTAGGACTCGCAAGAAAAATTGGCATGGATGAGGCTGCAAGAAGATATAATTTCCTTAATAAAACAGATGGTATAATTATAAATTTCGATGCAGATTGTCTATGTCATCAAGACTATTTTATGGAGATAGAAAAATATTTTAAATTAGAAAAAAGTAAGTCTTGTATAGGAATTGGATTTGTACATGTAATCGATGAATTAAACATAAATGAATCGAAAGCCATCATAGATTACGAACTCCATTTGAGATATTACATTCAAGCACAAAAGCAAATAAATTATCCCTTTGCATTTCATATACTAGGATCATGCTTTGCTGTTAGAGCTGTTTCATATTGTGAACAAGGAGGAATGAATCAAAGACAGGCCGGAGAAGATTTTTATTTCATGCACAAATTTTCGGTAATTAATGAGTTGGATGAGATCAAAAAAGTATTGGTTTATCCCTCGGCACGTGTTTCAGACCGTGTACCCTTCGGAACTGGAAAGGCCATTAGTCAATATCTTGAAACCGGTTTTCAAAAAACTTATGCATTGGATTCTATATTGTTGTTTGGACAATTAATAAAGTGCATTGGTTCATTCTATACTTACACAGAGGCTGAAATAATCACCCAACTTAATCACATCCACCCTGGTCTAGCTCATTATTTTATTTCAGAAGGATTTTTAACAGAAATAAAATTATGTAAAAAAAATTGTAAACACACTAATTCCTTTCATAAAAGATTGCTGCGATGGCTGAATCCCTTTCGGTTGATGAAATATTTACATGAGATGAGGGAGCATGGGTTTTCGGATCAAGAGGTTTCAATTGAAGCTAGGAAGTTGTTGACTTTAATGAATGAAGATGTAACTTCTGATTCTTCGAATTTGAGTTTATTGAAGAGGTATCGAGGGATGATTTGAGAAGGTGTATATCATTCGAAAGATCTAAGCAAAATACAATTTTTTAATTGAAACAGAAAGCAATTAGCCTAAATTCTCAAATCGCTGATTGATGCATGACATTTCAAATATAGTCTATTGTAGGAATTAAATTACAGCCAAATTCCACTTAAAAGACGATAATATTTTGATTTTTGACTAAAATGCATACTTTTGTACTTACACTCTGGATCTATGTACTTCATAAGAAAAAGTAAACCTTAATGTTTGTAAAATCTCTAAAAGTAATACACAATGGTTTTTGAACCAAAGAAACTTCCATTTTTATGGTAACCTTTATAAGAATCTGACACATATGCGTATGAATATCCACCAAGCCTTATGACAGACCCAAAAGGAAATGCGAGAACGCTTCGTCAATATCTACCAATAGGCGGGGTATTTATGATGAGGTGATCTGATAATTATTAAACTACTTTATTATTATAAATAAAAAAATTATTAATCAAAAAAAATTAAAAAACATTTAAACAAATTCTGAATCACTTTTGAATCATAAAGATGATTGATCAATGCTTTCTCATTCTTATAAACTTGTAAACAATATTTTTTAACAACTAAAATTTTATTATTATGTTTTGTACCTATTTAAATTCATTCAAAATTCTTGCACCATTCATTTTAATTTCAACAATGTCTTTAAAATTAACAGGCCAAGAAATCATCAAACCTACCATAGATCGAACAGCTAATTGCAACGAACCATGCAAGGACTCGATCATACTGAACAGCGGATACAATCCGACTACAAACACGGCAATAGCTATTGGAGTTATTGACCCATTCTGGAAGATAAAAGCGAATACTTGTGGTCTTCCATCTTGTACGCCATCGTGCAGTAGTGTGGCAATTGACAAGTCCGTAAAAACACCTAGTTATCTAAATCCAATATTACCATCCACTTGGATCTCCTATGCAACGAGTTACAATCTAAATTTAGGTTGTTCAATAACCTTTGAACGGGAATTCTATGTGAATCAAAACACCATCATTAGTGGAAAAATATCAGTAGCCTTTGATAACTCTGGTTTTTGGGAATTAGTAGGTCCTATAGTAGTTCCTAGTACCAGTAATCCTATTGTAGCTTCTGGTTCATATCCAGTTACAACTCCAGCTGATCTAAATTTTAAGAATTACAAGACATTTACCTTCTCCTCAAAAAAATCAATCTCATGTGGTAAATACATTTTAAGAGTAAAACTTGTAAATACTGAAGGGTATACTGCAATGACTACTTTATGTACAATAAAGGCCAGTAATAGTAGCCTTTCTAATAGCAATGGATGCTGTCTAAGATGCAACTAATCCTATGATTGTCCTTGCGACAAATTTGATAATCTGTTGCGAATATTCCCGTTGCCATTGAAGTAATAATGATTTCAGTGGCAACTTTTTTTGTTCAACTCATATCCATCATCATAGTCTCATATCTTCTTTCGAATATTTCAGGGAAAATCAACTTAGACAACTTTGAAATGATATTTAGTCCAATTCTCTCCGCCTTTGGCGGATCAAATGTATATCAAGTTATACTAAGCGGTCCCTAATTAAAAGTAGGGATAAGATTTTTATATTATTGGCATAATTCAAAAATCACATTGGTATTAGTGATTATAGAAATCGAAAAAGCCCATTTTAAAGCCAGCTTAATATTAAATTGTTTGCT
The DNA here is from genome assembly GCA_039918515.1 of Saprospiraceae bacterium. Taxonomy (GTDB): domain Bacteria; phylum Bacteroidota; class Bacteroidia; order Chitinophagales; family Saprospiraceae; genus Vicinibacter. Next base: position 8,199 of record JBDSHL010000355.1, read on the forward strand.
TTTAATACACTAAAACCTAATGCCAATAGTGCTTTACACAGATTTTAGCCTACTATTTGTCCACGTCGCCTAAATAAATTATATTTTAAAAATCGAGTAGGAGACAAAGATAAATAAAATTATCCTTGTCTTCCTTTCATACTACCGAGCGTACCGGTCTGGTACTCGTCGGTTCGTTAAGAACAGATAATTAAATCTTGTTGTGTTTGCTTTCGATTTTACTCATTCGATGATCTAGACTCTTTCATATATTTTCATTTTCCAAATTTATCTTAATGAAAGTCTTTTTTTAAAAAAAAGATTGACAGTCTTTGTTGATCGTCAAATAGTGCTCGGTGCATTCACCTCCTAACGTTCAGCCATTCATCCGTCTTAATGAATTACTATGACTTCTGAAATTATTTCTTC
>JBDSHL010000356.1:0-9003 GCA_039918515.1 Saprospiraceae bacterium
TATATAGCATATATTGGTTTGTTTTTTATTTTCTGTTATTATGTTCAAGAATATTTAGAAAAAAATCCAGACAACAAAACTGCAGTGTGGGGCGGATTGATGGTGTATATGTTGTTTTTTGCATACTTGAGTTTTCGACAATGCACTTTTTGGAAGGATTCGGGTATTCTCTGGACACGTGTAATTGAATACTATGATAATACCCCTTTGCCATTTAACAACAGGGCAAATTTCTATCGCGACGAAAAAATGTATGATCGTGCTATGTCGGATTATAATCGCGCAATTCAATTAAAAGCTGATCATCCGACTTATAATAGTAGAGCAAAAATGTTTTTTGAAAAAAATGAAGATCAGAAAGCTTTAGCAGATTATAATATTGCTATTCAGAAAAAACCCATGGCGGAATATTATGTTAACCGTGGAGCAGCTTATGCTAAATTGGGAAGACTGGATGAAGCGATTTTAGATTTTAACAAAGGTCTTGAAATGGATCCGAATTGGAAAGTTGCCTATTTGAACCGTTCAATTATGTACCAGCAATTAAATAATTTTCAAGGAGCATTAAATGATATAGATTCTTATAATAAATTGGATCCATATAATCCAGAGCTATGGTATGAAGGGGCAAGGTGTTCAAGAGCTTTAAACAGAAATAATGAAGCCATTCCTTATTATAATGAAGCCATCAGATTGAATCCAAAATTTGGATTGGCATTTCTTGAACGCGGTCATACTTTTCAGATGTTAGGCAATATGAATGCTGCAAATGCTGATTACCAAATGGCTCAGAGTCTAGGAATAAAAGTTGAACCGTTTAATCCACTTCAAGCACAATAATTGATTATGCTTGCACACCTTTATATTAAAAATTATGCCATCATTGATTCACTCGATGTTGATTGGGTTACAGGAATGACTGCAATAACAGGTGAGACTGGTGCTGGCAAATCTATTATGATTGGTGCGCTACAGTTTGTACTTGGCGCACGTGCAGATTCAAAAATATTGCGGAATCCAGATGAAAAATGCATTGTAGAAGTAAAGTTTAACCATATTGAATATAAAAAAAGTGAACTGGAAAATTTTGAATTCCTCGATCAATACGAGGAGATAATAATTAGAAGAGAAATACTTCCTAATGGAAGATCCCGTTCATTCATAAATGATTCTCCAGTTACTGTGACAGAGCTTAATGAACTTTCACCATTGCTCATTTCTATCCATCAACAATTTGATCATTTAGATATTCTGGATGAAAAATTTCAATTGGAAATGTTGGACATTTATATTGGTCAAGTAAAGCAAACTAAAGAATATCAAAGCTTATATAGAAATTATAAGAAACTAATTCAAGAGAAAAAATTACTGGAGGAAGACCAAAGAAAGTCAAATGAAGAAAAGGATTATGTGGAATTCCAGTTGTCCGAATTAGTTCAATCCAATTTAATTGCTCAAGAGTATCAGAACCTAGAGGAGAATCTAGCCATTGCAGTGCGAGCGGAAGAGATCATTAAAAATATTACGGCTGCAACAGAACTGGTCGATAACGATAATGGAATACTCGATCAGTTCCAAGAAATAAATAATTTATTGAAGGGATTAAATGTAATACCTGCCATCGAAGAAATCTATTTGCGCTTTCAAGGAATGAAAACTGAATGTAAGGATATTCTTTCGAACCTCCAGAAAATAGTTGATAAAACTGAATTTGATCCCGAAAAAATAAATACTTTACAAAGTCGATTTGATTTATTAACCAGACTATTGAAGAAGCATAGAGTTCAATCTGATCTTGAATTAATAGCTATTAGAGATACTCTTTCAACTAAGGTGAAAGGTTTTTCAAATTTGGATCAGCAAATCAAAAATAAGGAAAATGAAATCGTAGATTTGCAAAATGAATTATACAATTTAGCAAATATACTTTCTAATAAAAGATCGGAACAATCCATCAATCTAGAACCTCATGTCGTTCGTTTGTTAAAATTACTGGGTATGGAATTTGCTCAATTTAGAATCTTGGTTAACAAACAAGCAGATATTAATGAGAATGGTGTGGATAGAATTGAGTTTCTTTTTTCAGCCAATAAAGGATCAGAACCCAAGCCCATTAAAAATCAGGCATCTGGAGGTGAATTGTCAAGATTAAACTTAGTTCTTAAGTCATTGATTAGTAATAAAGCCAAATTGCCAACAATGATATTTGATGAAATTGATACAGGCGTGTCAGGACAGATTGCACTGCAAATGGGTAATATATTAAGAGATATGTCCAAGGAACTTCAACTTATTACCATCACTCATTCGCCTCAGGTTGCCTCAAGGGCTTCGCACCATTACTACGTCTTTAAAGATTCATCTTCTAAAATTACCAATACCAGATTTAAAAAATTAGAAAAACAAGAAAGGATGATTGAATTAGCAAAAATGCTTAGTGGAGACCCTCCAAGTGAATCTGCAATTCAAAATGCCAATGAATTAATTACTTCTGCAAATTAATATATCAATTATATGACATCACAAATCTTACAAGGAAAACGAGGAATTATTTTTGGCGCATTGGATGAACAGTCCATCGCCTGGCATGTAGCAGAAAAATGTGTTGAACAAGGAGCGAAAATAACTTTAACCAATGCACCTGTTGCTATGCGTTTTGGAAAAATATTCGACCTAGGAAAAAAACTTAACGCTGAAGTAATTCCAGCTGATGCAACTTTAGTTGAAGATGTAGAGGCATTAATTCAGAAATCGATGGATGTCTTAGGTGGAAAAATTGATTTTATTCTGCATAGTATCGGAATGTCATTAAATCTTAGAAAAGGTAAACCCTATACAGATTTGAATTATGACTTTATGCAGAAGACTTTGGATATTTCTTCTATTTCATTTCATAAATTAATGCAAACAGCAATGAAAATGGACGCCATTTCTGAAGGGGGCTCTATTCTCGCTTTGTCCTATATAGCTGCTCAAAGAATATTTCCTGATTACAATGAGATGGCGGAAGCCAAAGCATTATTGGAATCCATTGCGAGGAGTTTTGGATATCATTATGGTGTGCATAGAAAAGTTCGTGTCAATACCATATCTCAATCACCAACATGGACTACCGCTGGTTCAGGCGTTAAGGGTTTTAAGGAATTTTTTGAATATGCAGACAAGATGAGTCCATTGGGGAATGCAAGTGCTGATGCATGTGCCGATTATTGTGTTGTAATGTTTTCCGATTTAACGCGTTATATAACCATGCAGAATCTTTATCACGACGGAGGATTCTCATCAATGGGTATGAGTCCTTCTTTAATTAATATACAATGAAAAAAACATTTTACTTAATTCTACTTTTTGTAGTGCCCATTTTTATGAATGGTCAAGCAACTAAATTGAAATTGCTTGGACATTGGAGAGATCCAGAACTAAAAGGTTCAGCACAGTACGATAACACATTCAATGAAGCCTACGGTTTTACAGTTAATAATAGAGAATATGGTATTATTGGGTCTACTTTTGGTTTCCATATCATTGATATTACAGATCCCACCAATCCATTTGAAAGATATAGAATTAAAGGAGGTGAAAGTGGTACCAATGTCATTCATAGGGATTTTCGTTATTACAACTGTCATATATATGCTGTATGCGACGAAGGGACGAATAGCACACTTCAGATTGTAGACGTTTCTAACTTACCTGACACTGCCATTGTAGTATATAATAAAAATGACCTTTTCTTCCGCTCGCATAATATTTTTATAGATGAAGCAAAAGCAAGGTTATATACCTCAGATGAAAAAAATGCAAGTGGATTTTATCCTTTAGGACTCTATGATATAAAAAATCCTTCAGACCCAAAATTTCTCGGCCATTACAACGTATTTGGTGATATTACAGCCAATGATGTGCATGATTGTTATGTAAGAAATGACACAGCTTATTTGAATTGTGGATACAATGGATTTGCGATAATGAATTTTGCCGATTATCTTAATCCTAAGCCAATTTTTACATTGAAGCCTAATGAGTATTTGTATTCTGGATACAATCATAGTGGATGGTTAACCCCTAATGGAAAAACTTATGTAATGGCAGATGAGAATCATGGATCTCCGCTTAAGGTTATTGACCTTTCTGACTTTAACAATATTAAAGTTGTATCCTATCTTTCTATCTGTGGAGATAGTACGAAAGCGATTCCTCACAATCCGTTAATTTCTTGTAATTACGCCTATGTGGCGTATTATTATGATGGACTTCAAGTCTATGATATTAGCAATCCTAAAGATCCTAAGTTAAAATACTATTATCCAACTTCAACTGAACCGAATCTTCTAAATTTTAAAGGAGCATGGGGAACTTTTCCATTTATGCCTTCGGGTAATATTATTGTAGCAGATATGCAGAATGGAATGTTCATTGTTGAAGGACCTGAAAAGGTTTGTTTCCCAAATAATATTTGCATTTCGACGGACTCTAAAAATATTGAAGCAGCATCAACAATTATTAGCCCAAATCCATTTATAAATAGCCTATCCATTCAGTCTGATCGAATTATTCAAGACTTCATTATTGCTAATCTTCAAGGTGAGATAGTTTATAGAGTGAATAATATTCATAGTGAAAAAGTAGATTTGCAACTTAATGATCTAGAGGCAGGATTATATATTTTGAAGGGACGTTGTGAAGATAGATCTGATTTTTATCATAAGCTTATTAAACTTAATGTTCGATAGAAGGCTTAGAATTTTTTTCATATCTTTTATTATAATTCAAAAATTATTTTTTCTTGAATTAAGTGCTCAAAAAGTTGATTCTATTGCTTTGGCTTTAAAGAAAACTTCAGACTCTATTCTTTCTATCCGACTTGAATTGATAAAGAGAAATAATTATGAACCTATAGAAACAGTCGATTCGAATACCTACCTAATTGAGCCTTTATTTTTTTTTGGTAAAAGCACTTTGAATAATTATGGATCACCAATTTACACAAAGCGAGAGGGGTTAACTTTCCAACCAAGATTTAATAGTGGATTTCGAAGTTTGGATTTTTTTTATCGGGAAATTGAAGAACTAAACTTTTATAAATCGAATAAGACTTATGTAGAATTAATGGTTTCAGAAGGAGCTTTTTTTGCAAATTCTACCGGTGGGCTTATTGACAATTTAAATGCTTCTGCTTTTGTATCGAAGAATTTTGCACATCATATAGATTTGAATGTGGTCTATGATCGAATTAATCAAAAAGGGATTTATGACAACAGTAGAAACTTATTAGGAAGATTATCGACTACCATACAATATCAGAATCCCGAATCAAGATGGACTTATTCAGTTTCTTATATAAATCAAATATTTAAACTCGGGAATTCAAGTGGCATTGTGAGTGATTCTGTATTAGGTTTGCCAAATTTCAAAATACGGGAAAGTGTAAAAGTTAATTCTTCATTCGCTTCCACCAGCATACGGAACAATCAATACTTTGGCACCGTCTCATTCAGGTTTAAGAAAGATTCAAGTTTAATAAACCCTAAACTCTATTTAGGAATTGGATATAAATCATACTTTAATGTAATGTCTGATCCAACGATTAATAATTCCAAGGCATTCTATGGTCGACCATTTCTTATAGATTCATCAAGTTTAAATAGAGCCTATGTTCAATATTCTAATCCAATAGATGTAGGTATTTCAATACTACAATCTAAATATTGGAAGCTGGATATTTCGGACCGTTATGAATCGGCTCATCTTGTCATTGATAGCACCTATAAATCGGATGTGAAGCTCAATTTGGTAGCGCTTAATCTAATGTGGACAAAGGAGAATAATGCCATTCAATTGAATTATAAGATTAAGCATCAAGAGGATTATGTAGGCAATCATTTTCAAATTCAGTATTCAAATTCATTTTTTAATAAATATTATTTAAGCTTAAATTTTAATATACTAAATGAAATCCCTTCTCTCTTGGATCAAGAATTATATATTAATAAGAAAAGGATTTGGTCCAATAAATTTAAAAATACCAATCAACAATCTGTAGATATTGAAGTAAAATCCAAATTAAAATATTTACCTAAACTTCAACTTGATTTGGCTAAGATAAAGAATTTAATATTTTTAGATTCTAATTTTGTAATGAATCAAGATTCACATAACTTGAGCTTTATTAAGTTTGAAATTAAAGAAGATTTAACTTGGAATAACATAGGGACTGAACATCGATTTAAAATTATTCGTTTAAGTCCAGATAGAGAAGGTTGGTCGACTTGGTATTCAAGACATGAGTTGTATGGTTTGCTTTATTTTTCTCAAAAGACAATAAGAACAAAAATCACAGCATATGCTGAATTTTTAAAAGTTGATCAAGTATATGGATTTAATTCAATCGTGGGTGATTTTTTTACTTATAAACATAACAATGAAATATTTGGACCATTTGTAGGTTTAAGCTTAGATTCTCAGATTTCAGACTTGAATGTTTCAATTAACTTTGATCATCTTGACTCTTTTTGGAATTCAAAAAGACCAAGCGTAATTAAGGGATATCCAATTTATGATTTTGGCTTTAGGATTCAATTGCTTTGGAAGTTTTTTAATTAATTTGTTAATTTAATATTTAATACAATGGCTAGAACAAGTACTTATTTAAATTTTCCTCGTCAGACTGAAGACGCTTTTAATTTTTACAAATCAATTTTCGGTGGTGAATTTGGAAGAAACCACATTACAAGATTTAGAGATATGCCTCCGCAGGATGATGCCCCACAGATGTCTGAAGAAGATTTAAATCTTGTAATGCATGTAGAGCTCTCTATTGTTGGCGGACACGTAATTATGGGAACAGTTGCTCCAGAGAGCATGGGTTTTAATGTTATCGTTGGCAATAATGTTTATATTAATCTCGAACCCGACACAAGAGTAGAAACTAAAAAGTTGTTCGATGCTTTATCCGCTGATGGAACAGTAGAAATGGAATTACAGGATATGTTTTGGGAAGCATATTACGGTTCTTGTAAAGATAAGTATGGAATTCAATGGATGTTTAATTGTGCGGACCAGAAATAATCAATTTGATTTTCAAAGTAGAACTTTGAATGCACTACCGTGTTCTATTTAAAAATTATATTGAATGTCAAACAATATTAAGGAACTTTTAAATTCAGAATCTGGACAACTTGCAAAGTTGCAATCGATTGTCAATAAGACAATTGAAGATGAAAAATTAATCATTGAGAACCTACTCAATCCACCAAAGGAAATTTTGACCAGAGGTCAAAGAATTTCAGATAAAGTGGCAAGATTTGGGGGGAGCTGGGCTTTTATTATTTCCTTTTTAGCCATTTTGGCCATCTGGATAATAATCAATATTTATTTATCGGTGGATAAACAATTTGACCCTTTCCCGTTTATCCTTATGAATTTAATATTGTCTTGTATTGCAGCTTTGCAGGCTCCAGTAATCATGATGAGTCAGAATCGACAAGAAGAAATAGATCGCAAAAGATCTGAAAATGATTACTTAATTAATATGAAAGCTGAATTGGAAATAAGAGCACTCAATCAGAAAATTGATCTGTTGCTTGAAGAACAAATTAAGGTTCTATTTGAAAGTCAAGCGAAACAAATGATGATACTTACCAATATAGAGTCAAAGTTAGTGAATTTAAAAAAAGATTAATTACATCTATAAATCTTAAAATATCACAGAATGTATGACCATCCCGATTGCTTTCGGGATTATTTGGTCGATTCAAATTGTTGAAAACATCAATTTAAAAATCAATAAATAGATCGACCCCAATATTTTCTAATTCCTAAATTAAAGGTATACGCAGTTTTATTTTTATCGTTGGTTATGAACCTTGTTGTAATTAATTCTATCTCGTAACTTTTACTAAAGAAAAATTTATACCCGAATCCTAATTGATAGTATGGATCGTAATAATTCTTAGAATCGCTGCTAAAAGCAATTCTAGGATTTATTTGAAAGAGGCAATAAATATGATGTTGAGGATGCAATGAATATACTGGCAAAATACTTATTGGAAATCCAAGATAGCAAAAATAATTATTTTTACTTGAAAATGGATCTAATATATCTAAGGAAAGATTCTCCACGCGAAGACCAACTTCTGAATAAATTTGAAATTTATTCAAGTTGAACGTTGTCATGATTTGGTTGTGGATTATAAAATGATTCCAATCTATATACCCTTTTTTTGCGCTACCTTCCAAATCTTTACCTAACGGAATTCCAATCTGATGCTGCATTGTAAAATTATAATTAAACCATTTTACTGGATATCTTATTATAAATTCCATACCGCTTAAACCATACCTCTGATAGTAATTGGAAGAAGTGAACGAATTTTTAAATTGAAATATTTTACTTGGTTCATAAGTATCTGATCTGTAAACAGTTCTTAACCTCAACTGAATTCCAATATTTAGATTAGAAGAAATACCATATATAAATTCTGGAATAAAAGTATGATAACTTGAATAAGACAAACCAAAGGTTGAATTTTGTTTTTCAATATAAATATTTTCAAGAATCTTCAAATCAGAATGATTTTTATCATGACATAAAGAATTTGTAAATGCTTGTGACCTACTTTTAGATGAATAAAATATTGAAAGTATAATTAGAAAAGATACAATTCTATTTTGCATGAGGTGTGATATATTCCTTTAAGGAACTTCCAAACCAACAACCAAATCCCGCAGTAACTCCACCAATTAATCCACTGACAAAGTATAAGTTATTTGGTCCAATATTCATAAATACAGCACTAATCATTTCTACAATCTTTGAATGATTAGAGAGGTTGATGATAACAGATAAAACTGTCCATACTAAAGTTATGCTTAAAAATCCAATTACAAAGCTTTTTAAAGGTGAGCTCCCGAATGCATAAGCAACTAATGATGAAGTGATACAAATGCTCCACCATGGAAATAAATATCCTGACAAGAGACAAGCACCAATTAAAACGATTG
>JBDSHL010000357.1:0-2300 GCA_039918515.1 Saprospiraceae bacterium
GGGATTGAGAATGTTGAAGATATTATTGGAGATTGGGAGAATGCATTGGGGTAGTGGGTGATTTTTTTTATTTAGACTTGGGTTAATATGTACTTAGTGTATTTTAGATATGGGTTTAATGAAAAGGAAGTAGGCTTTTACAAAGTCACAGGCTCATTCTAAATCTTGACAAGTTTCACTTACGCGACATTAGTAATTTATTGGAAATCGATATAATGGATCTTTGAAAGGTTACTAAAAAATCAAATTAGAAATTTGGAAACGCTCAGCTTGAGCCTACGTTTAGCAAAAGGTAGTCGCAAATTGCGACCACCTCAAGAACTTAAAGTATTCTCCGAATTTGCCTTATGCTTTTACGGAATATGGAGCTGTCATGCTGGCAAGTGTTCTAAATAGTAAAAGAGCAATCGAAGTAAACATTCAGATAGTAAGAATATTTACAAGGTTAAGAGAATTAGTGCTTACACATAAGGACATTTTATTAAAGCTTGACCAATTAGAGAAACAAGTAGTTAAAAATAGTGAAGACATTCAATTAATATTTAGTGCATTGAGACAATTATTGGAACACCCAAATCCACCTAGAAAACGGATAGGTTTTAAACCGGATGACATATAAACTGGAATAGTCAATTTAATTATTACATTTCGTTAAATAGTAATGTTTTATTCCTCTAGCTGGGATGTCCTTAAATCTCATGAACGCTAATATACATAATTGATTTAGTATCTAGAAAAACGAAGAATCAGCTTAATAAATAAAAAATTTCTATATTGCAGAATAATTATAAAATTAAGTATTTTGAAAAACTGCCTTTTTATACTCGCAATGGTATGCATTCTAACGAATTCAAACGCTCAACAATCTATTGTTAGGACCATCCAACACAATGGATTGACTCGAGATTACCGTATATATGTTCCTGCGAGTTATAAGAAAGGCCAAGCTGTTCCCTTGGTATTTAATCTTCATGGCTTTACATCGAATGCCCTTCAACAGGAATTTTATGGAGATTTTAGACCTATAGCTGACACAGCAGGGTTTATATTGGTTCATCCGAATGGAACGGTTGGTGGTCCAAGTAATCAAACCTTCTGGAATGTTGGTTTTTTCCCATCAAATATCGATGATATAGGATTTCTGGAGGCATTGATTGATACCATATCTGCTCAATACAGTATTAATTCAAAGAGAATTTATTCCACAGGAATGTCCAATGGAGGATTTATGAGTTATAGCCTCGCTTGTTTTAGTCAGCGATTTGCTGCAATTGCCTCGGTTGCTGGATCAATGACTAACGAGACCTTGCAAAGATGCAAGCCTGCCAGAAAAATTCCCATATTAGAAGTTCACGGTACCGCTGATCAGACAGTTCCTTACGATGGGTCTAGTGGATTTGCATCTATTCCAAACCTATTGAACTTTTGGCTTAAAATAAATGAATGTAGTTCAGGAGCAAATGACCTCCTGATTCCTGATATTGATGTCTCTGATGGAGCTACAGCTGAGCATATTATATTTAATTGTCCTCAGTTTCCTGTAGAACATTTTAAAGTAATGAATGGTGCGCACACATGGCCTGGAGCAAAATTTAACATTGGGGTTACTTGTCAGGATTTTAATGCCAGTGAAGAAATATGGAAATTTTTCAATCGTTATGAATTGAGCTTAAACAATGAGGATGATAAAGAACTGGCATCTATTGAATTATTCCCTAATCCTTCCGTAGATGAATTGAATATTCAAAGTGAAAGTGCTTATATTGGAAATGTCAAAATCTTAAACACTCGCGGGGAAATTATGACGAATTTGAATTGTCACAACACAGAATTAAAACTTGAAACAAGTACTTATTTACCTGGAGTTTATGTTATCGAATTGCGGATAAATAATAAGGTACGGAATTTTAAATTTGTGAAAATCTAAGTATAGAGATTTGAAAAATGCTATCATTTTTTATTGTCTAGTACTCACCACATTAAGTGCTCAGGAAAGTAAAAATAACTTCAATCTGCTTCTACATTCAGGAATTGGAATAAATAAACTACTGAAAAAAGATAATAGTCGAAATCCGTCTATTCCTACAAATTCAAATTTTGGATTAAATTTTTCAATAGGACCTATGATTGAATACAATAAGTTTTCAAAAATGCAATTTGCTGTTGGGATGGAATACAAATTAAATCAACTGCATACAAAAATAAGTGGGATAAGAACAGAGGAATCCATTATTAAAGGATGGCCCCCAGTTGATATTTTACAAGCCTACACAATGAACTACTTGTCCATCCCCATTTTG
>JBDSHL010000358.1:0-1968 GCA_039918515.1 Saprospiraceae bacterium
AGGATAGTATTACGAATAGTAAGGTGATCATTCTACTTACTGATGGAGTTAATAATACAGGAGAAGTAACCCCTGAGTTAGCGGCAGAGATGGCTAAACTTTACAATATTAAGATTTATTCAATTGGGGTTGGCTCCAACGGAGAAGCCTATTCTCCTATTGGACGAGATCCCCAAGGGAAATACGTCTTTGGAATGGTACCGGTTACGATTGATGAAGTATTGCTTAATCAAATCTCTACTAGCACCGGTGGTAAATATTATCGCGCAACTAACCTTACGCAACTTAAAGATATTTATCAGGAAATAGATCAATTAGAAAAAACTAAAATTACGGTACAAATATTCAAAAGATACGATGAAGAATATCGCATTTTTGTTATCATTGGTTTTATACTTTTGATTTTATATTATTTTATTCGCCAGATTTTAAATCCTCTAATGCCTTAAAATGTTTAGAATCGAATCGCCTTACTATTTTTTACTACTACTTATTGCTATAGTAATTTATTTTATATATCCTTTGTTGCAGAACAGAGCTATTGCTTTATGGCATAAATTAGGAAATGTACAAGTATTAAAAAATTCATTTCATCAGAATACAAAAATTAATAAACTTAAAAGAATATCCTTTATTCTTTGTTTATGTTTTGCAATTATAAGTTTAGTTAATCCGCAGTTTGGTCAGAAAAAAATGAAAGTCAAATCCGAGAATGCTGAAATAATAATTGCGCTAGATGTGTCACAAAGTATGCTTGCTGATGATATAAAACCCAATCGCCTTTCAAGAGCCAAAATCTTCATCAAACAATTTACCGATAGATTTGCTGCGGACAAAATCGGCTTAATTAGTTTTGCAGGAAATGCTTATTTACAATCTCCATTAACAACAGATGTTGCTACAATCAATCTGATGGCGTCTATTGCTGACCCTAATTTGGCCTCAACTCAAGGAACTTCATTAGCGAATGCAATTGATCTTGCAATAAAATCTTACGCCTCTAAGCAAGGCCAACATAAACTACTTATTCTATTAACCGATGGAGAAGATTTTGAAGGCGAAGCTATTAATAAAGCAGAGGAAGCGTCCAAAGAAGGTATTAGTATCGTTTGCATTCCTTTTGGTACTGAAGAGGGGTCCACCATTCCGATTCAAACGACAAATGGTATAGATTACAAAGGAGACCAAGAAGGAAATCCGGTAAGGACCAAACCCAATGTAGAATTGTTACAGCAATTATGTTCAAAGACAGGTGGTATTTTATTGAACATCAATCAAGGAAATGAATTGTTTAACAAATTACAAGAAAAGATCAAAAGTATAGTGAAGAAAGAATATAGCTTTCAGTCATTTAGCGAATTCGAAACTTATTATCAATGGCCATTATTCTTATCCATAATATCTTTAATTGCTATGATTATTTATAAGGAGAAGGAAAAATTATAAGATGTGTAGATTGATCATTATTTATTTTTTTGTTTCGCTACAACTCTGTCTTGCACAAGAGAAATCTAAGCAATGGGCACAGAAAGCAGATAAATTATACAGAGATTCCAACTATACTGAAGCAGAAGAATTCTATAGAAAAGCCAATGCCGAGAATCCCGATTTTAATTCACAATATAATCTTGCCAATGCTTTATACAAGCAAGGCAGATACAATGAAGCGAAGTTAGCCTATGAAATAGCTGCATCACAAAAAGATGCTGTCGATCATAAAAAAGCCATGGCGCATTTCAATCTTGGAAACACTCAAGTAAATGCAAAGAAATATGAATCTGCCATTGACCATTATAAGGAATCACTCAAATTACAACCAAGTGATCCTGCCACGAAGCTCAATCTGGCAAAGGCAATTCAATTGAAAAAAATAGAAAAACAACAGCAACAAAAACAAGAGGATCAAAATAAAGATAAAAATGATCCACAAAAAGATCAACAACAAAAAGATAAAAATAATCCACAACA
>JBDSHL010000359.1:0-1541 GCA_039918515.1 Saprospiraceae bacterium
TAGCATAACCATTTATGTCCGTGCTGGAGCAGGAGGAAGATGTAGTGACTTTAAAAAGTTGCAACTTCTTTATAAAGGAATTGATCTGAGTTATAATAAGAGTTATATGTTATGTGAAGTCGATTCAGTGAATTTTACCATAACTAATAATAGACTAACGGATATTCTCAATATTACATGGAAACCAGCGAATATTATTGTCTCGGGCCAAGGAACATTGAATCCTATATTTAAATTGAATAGGCCAGGACAGACTAGGATATATTTTATGGTGACTAACCAATTCGGTTGTATGTTTTCAGACTCCATTGATATTGGAATTAATGCAAGCATTAAACCCGATATGAAAGTTGATTTTGAATGTGGCAATCCGAAAATTAAAGTGAGTACAGCTTATAATGGTAAGTTTAGGTGGAACTTTGGGGATGGGATTGGAAGTTCTACTAAGAATATGGATGAATATACTTACAGCAAAAGTGGAAAGTATGTAATTACCTTAACTGCAGATACATTATGTGCAATTACAAATTCAGTTACTATTGATATTAGCCTTGATGATCTTATATTGAGGGACTCTATTTCAGCTTGTGGTGCAGAGGATATCATTTTTAACATCAATCCAAATTTAAAATATAAATACAGATGGAGTCCTGATTCTAGTTTTGAAAATCCAAATGTTCCTAGTCCTACTTTAAAGATTAAGAAATCCGGAGTATATTGTGTTGATTATATGGATACAACCAGTGCAGGTTGTATGTTTAGAAAATGTATTGTCCTAACTTATATAGATATTTTAATTCTAAACCCATCGTTTAAGGATACAACTATTTGCAATCCTGCTATAATTGATTTACATGTAAATTCTAATTTCCCAGATATCAGATGGTGTGACAAAAATGGGCAGGAAATTGGAAAAGGAAGTAAACTAACGGTTGAAGTTGGATCTGATACTTTATTTGTAGTTAAAGGACTATTTAGCGGTTGTAACGCAAAGGATACTATTAGAATAAAACTTCCTAAGTTCAATTCGGTCATTACGGGTCCCGATTTGGTTTGTCCTGGAGATACTATAATGTTACAACTTGATCCAACTGATGCTAATTGGACTTATGAATGGACGCCTTCAGATAAAATTATCGGAAGCAATACAGGATCAAAAATTACTGCTTCTTCATTAGTGAATACAAATTATACTGTTAAAGTTAAAAATAATACTGGATGTGAATGGACAGCTTCTCATAATGTTGATGTCTCGGATATTGGGAAAATAGTTTTTGCAACTGCTGATCCAAGTGTTGTTGTTATTGGACAAAAGACACAACTTACAACCATTTATAATATCAAGTTCAAATATAAATGGGCACCAGATGATGGAAGTCTTAGCTCGACAACAATTTATAATCCAATTGCAATGCCGATGAAGACAACAACTTATACTGTTACTGTAACAGATGAAAATGGTTGTTCGTCTTCAGCGTCAGTAGCTGTAACTGTTCTTCCATGTAATGAATCTGTTTTTATACCAAATGCCTTCTCGCCGA
>JBDSHL010000360.1:0-2381 GCA_039918515.1 Saprospiraceae bacterium
TGGTTTATCAAATGTGTCCACCACTAACCGGAGCTGATCAAGCCGTACCGAGACCATCAACTCCTTCAGCTCCTCCTTATGATCCAGTAATTTTTAAATCGCCCTATACTGTTAACGACATGATTGGTGGAACTCCGACTTTAAATATTTCAAATAGTAATGGCAGAATGACTGGTTTTGTCGTTCCTAATATCACCCAATATCTTATTGCATATTGTGTCAAAGAATATAGAAATGGAGTATTACTTTCTGAATTGCAAAGGGAATTCCAGATTAATGTTAGAACCTGTGTTTCAAATTCAATTGCTAAGTTTGATTACACCTTAAATAATTGTGAAGATCCAGTAACCATTGATTTTATTAACCAATCTACAAGCCCTAATTCAACTTTAAAATCTACCCAATGGATATTTAATTGGAATGGTACTTTATCCACAAGTTTTGATTTTAATACCAACTTAGTTTTGAATGATAGTGGTACTTTGGTTGTAAAGTTAATTGCAGAATCAATAGAAGGTTGCCTTGATACTACTGAAAAAGTAATTCCATATCGAAGTGTCAAACCCAAACTAATTGCAGATTCACTGCAAATTTGCAAAGGTGAAACTGTTAGATTATTAAAATCTTCTGTAATTGGCCCAATCTATAAATGGACTCCTTCGACAGAATTAAGTTGTTCTAATTGTCCAGATCCAATAGCAAGTCCAACGACAAGTACATGGTATTATTTGACCACAGATAATGGTGATTGTAAGCGAATGGATTCCATTTTTGTAAAAGTAAATCCTTTAGCAATTGCAAAATTTGATTATAATTTAAATGATTGTGAGGATCCTGTAACCATTGATTTAATTAACCAATCTTCAATACCTAATTCGACTTTAAAATCTACTCGATGGATATTTAATTGGAACGGTAATTTGTCGACAAGCTTTGATTTCAATCCCAAGTTGGTATTGAATGATAGCGGCACATTAATTGTTAGATTAATGGCAGAATCTATAAATGGCTGCAACGACACTATAGAAAAGGTTATCCCCTACCAAAATATCATACCAAAATTGTTTGATGATTCTCTACAGATTTGCAAAGGCGATACTGTAAGATTGGTAAGAATTTTTGTCAATGGACCATCTTATCAATGGTCTCCAGTAACGGGATTAAGTTGTTCGAATTGTCCAGACCCATTTGCAAATCCAATTACGAGCACATGGTATTATTTGATCACAGATAATATGAATTGTAAGCGCATAGATTCCATTTTTGTAAAAATTAATCCTTGCATTATAGATAGCTGTGCTGTAAATATCAGAGAGAAATGCTTGCCAGGTGGTACTGTAGAATTAAGCGTAGAAGACGCATTCGGAAGATTAGTGGTTCCTTCTGCAAGAGACCATGAATTATTCTGGAATTTGAAAGCATCTGCTACCCAAGCGCCCTATTCTATTCGAGATAAAAACCCTATTGTCGTTCCGAGAGGAACTGATTATAGTCTTACCTCTAAAATCTATTCTTGGAAGTCAGGATCTCCCAAAACTATTGAATATGCTGATATATGTCAACGTAGAATTCAAGGAAAAGCAAAACTCGATTGTTCCGGACCATGCAATAATATTGAATTTATCTTGTCGTCTTGTGAGGATACTTATGACATGGATAATAATTTGAATTTCCCGAATGCTATTTGCCAATCAATCTGTAAGAATGAGTGTCAATTTATTATTGCACTTTTTGAAAAAAATGGCAATCTGATCAATCCTTCAGATTATACTATTAAATGGTCGAATGGTGGTACTGGATCTTATGTTACCTTGATGCAACCTTATTATAATAATCTAACAGTCGAAGTTCGAAAAGGGGATTGTATCTGGTATGGAAGATATATTAGATCTTGTAAAAATAATTTTGGTTCAAACGATAAAAAAGCAACAAGCATAATTGAAGAAAATAGCAATTCAAATAGTAATTTACAAAATTATTCAAATGAATATAATCAGGCTTCATCACTCATTTCGAATATTGGGGAATTTTCGATTATTCCGAATCCAATAAACGATAATACAAAACTTATTTACAATGGCGTAAGTTTAAATCAAGAAGTAGAAATTGAATTCTGGCATTCATCAGGAAAATTCATAGGAGAGTTGAAATCTAAATTGGATGCTTATAAGGAAATAGATTTGAGAACTGAATATTTCAAACAAACAGGAATTTATTTTGTAAAAATCAAATCTCAAGGTAAACAACAAGTTATAAGAATCATGGTTTTGTAATTTTTGTATATAACTTCTTTGAGCGTTTACAAATTATTTTATGAAAGCAAAATTAGTTTCATTTAGTCTTTTAACTTGTTTGATATTTATTCTTTGTTGCAAAAGCAA
>JBDSHL010000361.1:0-2391 GCA_039918515.1 Saprospiraceae bacterium
ATTGGTTATATGCAATAAAGTTTCGTAATGAAAGTCAAAAGGCCAATAAACTTTCACAACAGGCATAAATTATCGAATTAAGTGAGATATTCTCAAGATCATGACAAAACTTAAAAAAAATGGATTAAAATATTTCCATGCTACTTAATTAACATGGTCACACGGTATATGTATTTTGCCTAACGACTAAATAAATTTGGTCCCACACGACATACGTATTATTGACTTAAAAAAATTAGTCGCAGATGGTATGTGCATTAGAGATTATATTTATTTTTCAACTTCAAATATCTTGATGTCTTTATAAAATCTTTAAGATCAGCTTCGGATTCAATGGCTTCTATATCTTTAAATCCACTTTTTAAACCCTTCTCGATAGCTTCATAAGCTTTATCTTCCATTCCTTTTTTCAAATAGATACAAGTAAGAGGGATACATACATATTTATCATACGGATAGAGTGCTATAATTTGATTGATTATTTTTTCTGCTTGATCGTAATTCTTTTCTTGATAATAAGTATAACTAATATTAAAAAGAGGATCCTTATCAATATCTTTCAAATTTAAGGACTTTTCATATTGTTCTCTTGCCTTTGACCAATTTGAAACATTCTCATAAGCAACTGCCAAAAGAAAGTGTGCTGAATAAGAATTCGAATCAATGGAAATAGCCTTAAGTCCAGTCTCAATTGCCATTTTATTATTACCTAGACGACTATAGTCAGCTATTAAATTAGCCCAAGGCATTACCCACATTGGAGATTGAAGAATTGCCTGTCTTAAATAAATTATTGATTCCAAATAATTTTTCAATTTTTTTTCTAGATATCCTAACTCGTTATAGGCATATGCAGCACTAGAATCTAAGTCCAGCGTTTTCAATTGTTCTATTTTTGCAAGATTATATAAGGTAGTATCATTATTCAACTCTCCTTTCAATCGAAGGTTAAGACCTGTAAAATAATGCTCTCTTGCTTTAATAGTATTATATAAATAATGTTTTTCACCTAATAATTCTGCAGCCTTTTTTAAATAAATTGGAAAATTATTATAACTGCTATCAAAATTCCACCGTTTCTCTAATTCCTTAGAATCTGAATTAAGATAATCATTTATTGCTTGTTGAGCTTCATCTTGTAAAGCAGCGGCCAAATTGCTTTGCATAGTTGACAATTTGCTTGTATCAAAAGGTTTTTCCTTTAGTTCCTGATAGATGGTCCATGCTGCATTCTCTGTTGGAGTTAAGAGATGTTTTTCTTTTAAAGCATTTTTGAACAATTCATACTTTTCTAATAAAATCGTATCTTTTGTTGTTTGAGTTATTGTTACTGGGATATCGATATTAGTAGAAGTTATTTTAATAGGATTATCATTCTTTTGTAAAGCCAAAAGGCTGGCTTGATCTACAATACTAATCAAACTACTTTTTGTACCAATGGCCATTGGAATCTGAGATTTTGGCGAAATAGCTTCTGTAACTTTATCTCCAAGAAATCTTTCTATTTCAAACAAGGTCACGATTCCATCTTTATTAAGATCAGCCAATCCTGTGAGTCCGTTTACTAAAAAATAGGAAAAAACTCCTCTACCACCCCCCCATTGAATTCCTTCAAGGGAAAGTTCATCTGGTTGGCATGACATGAGTTTAACTTCATTTGCAAACTGCTTCGCCAGATTTGAAGCTGTTGCCTGACTCCCTCCAATTTCACTGCCTGCTAATTTTCCAGAATGACACGCGTCTGTGTATACAATTACTTTGGCTTTAGATTGCAAAGAAAGGGTAGAAATAATTTCTTGAAGATATGTTAAGCCAAAGGTGCCGCCACCCATATATACTTTGTATGGTGCATCCCAGCATAATAAGAAACCAGGTTGAGTGATGGTCTTTCGTTCAACATCACCATGTCCCGAAAAATAAATAATGGCTTGATCCCCTTCCTTTGATTTGTCCATTAACCAATCTAATGCCGATGCAAATTGTGCTGCAGTTGCTTTTTCATTAATAAGCCCTTTGATGTGAGATTCCTCCAATGTACCGCCTGCAGAGCTTCTTAAATAATTTATGAAAGCTATTGCATCTGCATCTGCAAATTTCAAATCAGGAATATCTGGATTCTGATAATCAGAGATTCCAACGACTACAGCCCATGTATTACCAGAAAATATTGGCTTGCCTCCACTTACAGGAGAAACTCCCTTTGGATTCTGTGCTTGTGTAGAAAAATACACTAAAAATAAAAAGAAGCAAGCCAATATTTTAAACATATATTTCGAAAAGATGAACTATGGCAGGATTGCTGAGTCAGCCATTTGAGTCAAGCCTCCACGCATCCAGAATGCCGCGTGCATCATTTTAGCTAAATTATTAGTCGGATCTTGTTTTCTAATT
>JBDSHL010000362.1:0-4974 GCA_039918515.1 Saprospiraceae bacterium
AAGAAAAGGCAGCAGATGTAAAACTTTCTAAAATTTCGGGTTCAATAAATGTGGAAACAAAAAATGAAGAAGAACAGGACGCAGAAACACTTTTTGCTATAAAAATAAAAAGGTAAAAACAATGCTCTTTTTTTTCTTTCTAAAGCAAAATTAAGAGTCATGTTCAATTAATAATTTTAACTAAATAAAAAACAAAAAAATGAAATCAGGAAAAGTATTATTAGGCGTACTTGCAGGCTTAGCTACAGGCGCAGTTATCGGAATATTGTTTGCACCGGATAAAGGTACAAATACCCGAAAAAAAATCTCCAAAGATGGGGATAATTATGTATCACAATTAAAATCAAGATTTGATGATTTTTTAGATTCAATGACAGAGAAATATGAATCTGCAAAAAGCGATGCGAATGATTTAATTGAAAAAGGAAAATCAACAACGCAGCAGGTAAAAGGTGATGTTAAACATACCTTGCATGAAAAAATTTCTAATCTATAAAAATTAATCTCAACATGGAAGATAAAGCAACGCTGATAGAATCTCTGTTTGAAAAAGCAGAAGGATATGCAAAGACCAATTTTGATTTATTTAAGCTTAAAGCCATTGATAAATCTGCAGATGTAGTTTCAACAATTGTAGCAAAAATTGCAATCATCATTGTGGTTTTAATCATTGTTTTTCTGTTGAATATCGGTTTGGCATTATGGATTGGAGAACTTCTTGGTAAAAATTATTACGGATTCTTCATCGTTGCTGCTTTCTATGTTTTGGTTGCATTGATACTTAATTATAACCGAGGTATTATTTTAAAAGAACCTGTCAATAATTCTATTATTTTACAAATGATAAAAGAAAAAAAGTAATGAATAAGTTATCACCAAATGATTCACTGAATGTGGCAATGTCTTTATTAGAAACGAAACGCGAAATAGAATTGCATGAGCTCAAGGAACGATTTCATGCAGTGCAAGAAAGTGTTAGACCAATAAATCTCATTAAGGATACTTTCAAAGCATTAACTGTGCCGCCAGATTTAAATAATGGAATCAGCAAAACCCTAATAGGCGTTGCTTCGGCGTTCTTAGTTAAAAAAGTTTTGTTTCGTAATTCTTATAATCCTTTGAAGATAATCACGAGTATCGCTGTGCAAACAATAACTTCAAGTCTAGCTATTAAAAACTCAGATAAAATAAAATCAACTGGGGAGAAACTTTTTCACGCATTGCTTTGGAAGGTAAAAGAATATAGAAAAGAAATTAGAGAAAGAGAAATGCAATCATAACTTGGATGGTAATAGGTCAAAGAAATACCAGAAAGGCGCGCCTAAAATGGAATATAATTATTTTGATACTTGCGCTTTTAATTATTATCCGTATATCATTGCCTTATTTTGTGCTTCATTATGCCAATAAAACTCTTGCTGGAATGGAGGGATATTTTGGACATGTTAACGACATTGAACTTTCAATTTACAGAGGAGCTTACATTCTAAAAGATTTTTATATTGATAAGGTAGATTCTTCGTCTCAGCTGCGTGTACCATTTATTTCTTCAGAAGCAATTGACCTTTCGATTGAATGGCATTCTTTGTTTCACGGTCGGTTAGTTGGCGAACTTGAATTTACAAATTCTATCTTACGCTTTACAAAAGACAAGGCAGAACCAGCCGCCATTCAAAAAGACACGAACGATTTTCGCAAAGTTCTCAATGCATTTATGCCGCTAAAAGTAAATCGCTTTGAAATAATGAATGGCAAAATTCAATACATTGATTCAACTACTACACCTAAGGTAAACATTGCAATGACTGAGGCACATGTGCTTGCTCAGAATCTTTCCAGTGTGTTAGACACGGCATTGCTTCCTGCAACTGTTGATGCAAAGGCAATTGTTTACAATGGAACATTTGATTTCAAAATGAAAATCAACCCAATTACCGATCTTCCCACTTATGATTTCAACGCAGAATTGAAAAATACTAACCTCCCCGACATAAATGATTTTTTAAAAGCTTATGCAAATTTTGATGTAAGTGAAGGAACATTCGGATTGTACACCGAATTTGCTGCTAAGAATGGGAAATTTATAGGATATGTAAAGCCCGTAGTAAAAAATCTTAAAGTTGTCGGTCCCGAAGACCGACATGATTCCGTCCTTAATAGATTATATGAAGTATTGGTTGGTGCAGCTGGTGCGATACTGAAGAATCCTGATGAGAAGCAAATTGCAACAAAAATTCCTATCGAAGGTAAATTTGGAACAACAACCATTAACACATGGTATGCCATTATGGATTTATTACGCAATGCATTTATTCAAGCACTATATCCTTCCATTGACAATGAAATAACTATCCTTTCCGTTAATAAAGTAGAGCCCGAAAAGAAAAAAGGATTTTTTAAAAGGATTTTTACTAAGACAGACAAGAAGAAGGAAAAAGCGGAAGTCAATAAAAAGGATAAAAGAAATAAGTAATTGCATTCTAAAAAATGAAAAAAGCACATTTTACTCAAGCAGGCACATTCCTTACAAAAGCTAGTATATTGTGGTGGAATCGCGACCCTTTCAGCGAGAGTGCAATTATCGCTTACAATGCTATATTTTCATTACCTGGCTTATTAGTAGTAGTAATGAAAATAGCAGGTTACTTTTTTGGTGACGATGCAATGAGTGGAAGATTGCATAGGCAGATAACGCAGTCAATGGGAAGTAACACTGCTGACCAGATTCAGAGCATGGTAATGCTCGCCGTTAAAAGCAAAGATTCAGTATTGGCATCAATCATTGGTATACTCATAATTTTAGCTGGAGCAACAGGAGTATTTGTACAACTACAAAAATCATTAAATGCCATTTGGGAAGTAAAAGCTTCAACAACAAAATCTGGAATGTGGTCATTTATTAAAACAAGAATTTTTTCATATGGCTTAATTTTATCTATATCTTTCTTATTACTCGTTTCACTTGTGATATCTTCCTTATTATCAGCGTTAAGTTCATGGGTATCGCAGTATTGGTCAGAATCCTTATTAGTTATTTTTAAAATACTAAATGTCATTTTTTCTATTGGAATCATCACAGTATTATTTGCAATGATGTTTAAATACTTACCCGATGCAAAAATCAAATGGCACTCTGTTTGGATTGGAGCATTTCTCACTTCATTATTATTCGTATTAGGAAATTCAGCATTAGGCTTATATTTCGGCAAGGTAGACCCTGGTTCAGGATATGGCGCAGCAGGTTCAATTGTACTTATTTTATTATGGACATCTTATTCATCGATGATTCTTTTCTTTGGTGCTGAGTTTACAAAAATTTTTTCAGACTATTTATATGGTCAAATACCACCTACAGAGATTGCAGTTAAGGACAAAAGTGCGGCTAAGCCTTAATTTCTTGATTAAAAAGTTGTGTGATTAATTTTAACTATTCAATAATCTATTAAAAAATACTCCAGAGTAGTATTATATTTTTAGAGATGGATGCAATCCACCGTTTTTAATGGTGAAATGCTTGTTTTTAGCATTAATTTTTGCCATTTTTGCAAAAATCATGACAAAAACATTCGATGACTGAATTGTTACGATTAATTTTTAATAAAGCAAAACTGAAATCTAACATACATCACTTTTTTGAAAAATTAGAATCATTTGCGTTTTACATTCTATTTTCTAACGGTATTAGATATATTGAAAATTTTGGGAGTTTTAATACCAATGTGATTTTTGAATTATGCCAATAATTCAAAAATCTTATCCCTTCCTTTTAGGTAGGGACCGCCTAGTATATAACTTTGTATACATTTGAGCGTAGCGAAAATTGGACTAAATATCATTTCAAAGCGGTGTAACATTGCTTTTACCTTAACTTTCTTTAATCAAGTAATTAGCTTGTGAAGTCTTTTTCTTTGCTATGTCTTTAGCGGTACCTTCACCTATTGCATGGGGTAATTCCTTGTATTAAATAGCTCCACCTTTACTATTACTAAGCCTCACTGTGGTATCTTTGTATTTCTTGCCTATGGATTGAAAAATTATTCGAGTTAACTAAATATTAAAATGAAAATGTCAAAACCAAAAGACGTTGATTCTTACATTGCCAATTCAGTTATAGAAGCACAGCCAATACTCAAGGAACTTCATGAAATAATATTATCGACTTTTCCAAAAGCAGAAGAAGGAATAAGCTGGGGTGTACCATTTTACAAATATCATGGAGACTTTGCAGGTTTTGCCACTTACAAGAAGCACGTAAGCTTTGGCATTGCTACAGGTGTACTTGAAAGTAAAGATCGCGAAATGTTAAAGAATAACGGCTACGTAACTGGAATAAAGACCATACAAATAAAGTTTGACCAAAAAGTGCCGACTGCAGTGATAAAACAAATTCTAAAAGCAAAAGTAAGGGTGAATGAAGCCACAAAAGGGATGAAATAAATTAATCGAATATTAAGTTATTTAAGCTCACTTTATTTCTACAAATAGATAAATGAATAGTATGAACCCAAAGGTTGATTTTTATTTTAATAAAGCAGAAAAGTGGCAGGAAGAAATTAGGAAATTGAGAATGATCGTTCTTGATTGTGGTCTGACCGAAGAATTGAAGTGGGGTGTTCCTTGTTACACATTTCAGAAAAAGAATATCGGCTTAATACATGTTTTTAAGGAATACTGTGCAATTTTGTTTGTGAAAGGTGTCTTGTTAAAGGACTCCGAAGGTATTCTAATCCAACAAACAGAGAATGTGCAGATTGCACGACAGGTTAGGTTCACCAATGTTCGGGAAATAAGTAAACTGGTTGTCATTTTGAAAGCCTATATTTATGAAGCCATTGAAGTAGAAAAAGCCGGTTTGAAAGTGGAGCATAAGAAGACCTCAGAATACATAATTCCTGAAGAATTTCAAATGAAACTATCCGGCAAAGGTGGACTTGAACTTAAAACTGCTTTTAAAGCCTTGACGCCAGGACGACA
>JBDSHL010000363.1:0-2224 GCA_039918515.1 Saprospiraceae bacterium
AACTGTATGTAAGACATCTAAAGTCTATATAGTAACTCCCGTTGAAGCAAATTTTACTTCAGAAATTCAAGATGGTTGTACAACACTTAAGGTCAAATACAAAAACCTTTCCTCTGATAATTCTACAAGCTATCAATGGTCCTTTCCTGGAGGAGTTCCCAGTATCTCAAAAGAGAAAGAACCTACTATCTCATATCTTTCAAAAGGTATCTTTGATACTAAACTCACCGTTACAAATTCAAAATATACTTCTACAAAATATGAGAAAGGATTTATCCGAGTAGACTCAAAACCAATATCACAATTTGAAAGTAAAGCTACCGTAGGAAATTCAATTGAATTTGTCAATGAAACCATTGATACCATTGCACCTTGGAAGTACAGTTATTTATGGAAATTTGGGGATGGGATGACAAGTAAAGA
The DNA here is from genome assembly GCA_039918515.1 of Saprospiraceae bacterium. Taxonomy (GTDB): domain Bacteria; phylum Bacteroidota; class Bacteroidia; order Chitinophagales; family Saprospiraceae; genus Vicinibacter. The sequence goes on from JBDSHL010000363.1 coordinate 424, forward strand.
AAAAAGTCCTACCCACAATTATTCAGGAACTGGTAAGTATAATGTATGTTTGATAACAAACAATACCTGTTCATTGGATACCCTTTGTAAAGAGGTAGAAATTTCAGCGGTTCTAGCCAGCTCTTTTAGTTCAAATACATCCAAAGGATGTGCGCCTTTTTCAGTAGAATTTAAAAATAATTCAACTGGCGCAAGCAGATATCTATGGAATTTTCCTGGAGGAACCCCATCAACTAGTACAGATCCAAATCCTAAAGTTGTCTATAACCTAAAAGGAATTTATGATGTAAGTTTAATGGCTTATAGTACTTCAGATAGCGCTTTAGCAAAGCAAATTTCTTATATAAGTATAAACAATTTACCGATTGCTAAATTTGGATTTACAATTAATAAATTGAAAGCACAATTCAATAATCAAACCATAAATGGAACCTCCTATCTTTGGAAATTTAGTGATAATACAACTTCTACAGAAGTAAATCCACTACATGATTTTAAAGCAGAAGGAGAATATAACATTGAGCTGATTGCTCAAAATGAATGTGGAGAGACTAGAGCGACATTTAGAATAGCTATATACCTAATTCCAAAAGTTAATTTCAGTGCAAGCAAAACTGACATATGTGTCGGAGATCATATTACACTGAATAATTTATCTTCAATTGATGTAACGGATTGGAATTGGCAGATTAATGGTGGAGCGCCAGCTACTTCGATTGAGAAAAATCCTGTTGTGATTTTTGAAAAAGCAGGTACATATACCATTAAGCTTACGGTTAAAAATTCTAACGGCGAGAACTCTATTACTAAGACATCATACATAAATGTGAAATCTCCTGTACTTTGTCCTAAGCATAAAGGAAAGGAAACTAAATTAGTAGAGGGCTCCGAATCAGATGAATCGATCAATGCAAAGCAGCGAATTGGAAGCACCAAAGAAACCTTGGAAATTTTACCAAATCCTTCAAATGGTGTAATTAAAGTCATTCTACCTTCAGAAGTCAATATGCAGAATAGTCAAATTGAAATTTCTAATGTACAAGGCGTTAAGAAGCTTATTTCTAAGTTAAATGTGAATAATGACCATCAACTAGATTTGGATCTAAGTCAGGAACCAAGCGGGGTCTATTTAATCACCGTTTATAATGACAATGAAGTAATCTCCAAAAAATTTGTAATTGTTAATTAACAACATTAAAAAATAGTTTTTTAAAACCCATAAGTTGAGTCTTATGGGTTTTTTTATTTGATCTATACAACATAAAACCGTATTATACAGTCATATTATATGTGTTAATTTTTTTATTAAACCTTTGTTAACAAAGCAACATTTTTGTAATCTATTGATTTTTAACCTAAAGAGATTAAATTTGGACATTTCTTTCATATATTTGATTGGTATTTGTAACTTAAAAATTACAAGGATGTTCAGAAATATATTAGTAATATTTCTAATACTTACTACTCAGGTTAATGCTCAATGGTGCTGTATTGACACCAACTTGGTTATAGCTGATCAATCAACTCAGTTTTTAAGATTTCAAATACAAGGTGCTGTCAAAAATGACCTTTCAGATCCACTTCAAGGCATATGTGGTGTTAGGCTAAAGTTCGACCATACGTTTATTGGTGATTTAACTGCATTTTTAGTATCTCCTTCTGGACAATCAGTTCAATTAATAGGATCTGTGTGCAATTCTGGAACAACTAAATTTAGTAGGTGGAATGTTACTTTCTACCCTTGTAAACAAATAGCAATTCCAGACCCTAGCTTTAGTGTTAACTGGAATAATTGTCAACC
>JBDSHL010000364.1:0-5124 GCA_039918515.1 Saprospiraceae bacterium
TTAATTATTTCAATTCGATAAGATTGACCATCTGTCAAACCATTGAGTGAATAATTGCCTGAGAAATCAGTAATCGCACTTGCCATTAATAGATTATCCTTGTTGTAGGCAGTTAGTTGAATAAATGGAATCCCATTTTCGTAATTTTAAAATTTACCAAATTAAAATTTGATGTAGAATCATGTTTTCTCATTGAACCGCAAGTTTTGTTTAGTTTCGATTTATCTCAAAGCGATCTTTGTGATCGTTTGAAGCCTATTCGACTTGCGCTAAAGAATATAATTGATTTGGGGTAATTCTAGTTCTGAACTACAGGGCAAACATATAAAATTAATTTAATATATAGGGTATTTATATTTAAAAAAATTATATATCTTATTTGAATATTGACCACATTACGATATATATAATTGATAATCAATAATTTACAAAATTATTTTTATCTAAAATATTTTTTAATTTTTGAACCTACCTGTACTTAAATATATATAAAAATACTATATATAAAAAAAAAGAATAGGAGTCAACCATCGATTAACTCCTATTTTATATGAATTTAATTTATTACTTCCAATTAGAATTTTAATACCATTTTTCTAACTTGAGAACCTTTGGCTCCTTCAATTTTATAAAGGTAGATTCCATCCGTACCCAATTCGGATTTTTCTAGATTAACATAGTTCATTCCCTTGTTGAGGAATAATAATTTGTTCATAACCAGCTTACCAGTAACTTCATATATGGTCAATCTTAAACTTACCGACTTCGTTACTTCAATGGGGATTACTGTGTGATCATAATAAGGATTAGGAATATTTTGACCAAGTTCAAATTTGTAGTCGTCTACAATATTGTTACTTCTAGTAATAATCAGTTGATTTACTTCTGTTGAAGTATATATTTCTGAAGAAAATTCTTTATGATCCATTAATTCAAAGTTAGATCCTTTTGAACTTGTTTCAATATAGAATAAAACCTCATTTGAATGTAGTTTCATCGTCTCGTTAGTATTCCAACTCATATTCATTCTATTACCTTGGATGGAATAATTAGATTCAATAATATCTAATGAAGCGGATACTACAGATATTAATCCAGTAATATTGATACCCAATTGGAATCCTTCAAGATCAATATTCTCATTAATGTAAACCGGATATAGGAAATGATCATTATTAATAAGTGCATCTCCAATAATCCATGACTTGGTTGAATTCCTAGAAAAAGCTTTCTGGTTAAATCCCATTTCTGCTGAGTTATCCACATCTCCTTTTTTAATGCCTACGTAATCCAAAGCATCTAATTCACTTGTTAAGTTTTTAAACTCCAAATCCTCTTTCACATTCCAAGGTGAAGTAATATCAGAGAATTGAGTTGATGCTGGAATAAAGCTCCATATTTTTTTAGAAGGAAATTCATTTGTTACTCCTAGAATTACTTTTCTTATATCAGAAATATCTTTAGAAGTTACACTATGACTATTATTTACATCAGCTGCTAAGAACTGAAAAGGACTTGAGAATATTGATTTTCCAAGAATATTCTTTTGAATTAAAATAATATCAAATGTCGTTACCCCATTTAGAATTTCATCTTCTTTACTGGCAACCATTTTGAATTCAGAATTCATAGGAATATTTTGAAAACTATACTTTCCATTTAGATCTGCAGTAGTCTCTTCCATTTTCTCATTTTTATCATTCACAATATTGATTGTTGCAAAAGGAACTGCAGTCTTATCATTTCTTGAAATGACTCCACTTAAATTAGCAAATGTCCCACCACATACTTTGTTATTATCTTGGATTTTAATGGTTGTCTCACAAAAATCTTGATTGCCAGATTCATCTGTAACATATATTCTTACATTCTTTGTTACAACAATCTGTTTGTTAAGGCTATCACAATTATATATTACACTTGTATCTCTGATATCACTACTAAATGAAAATATTAAATTTGACTTTTGAGTGCAATTGTCAAAACTATTTATATTAAGATCTTTTGCCCAAACAGTTACAGTCCCATTTATTGGCATGACAACAGTCGTAATTCCATTCACACAATATGGTGTAGGCTTTTTACAATCTTTAAGAATGATCAATTGATCGCATGTTGATATATTACCACAAGCATCTTCGACAATCCATCTTATTGTAAATTCACCGACAGGTCTAACTCCTATTAGGTGATTTCCTTGTAAAAGCGTTTCGAATGAACCATTCCTATCTTCGTCAAGTCTATAGGACCACTTCAATAAATCTTTATGGGTACAGTCATCTTCTGCATCACCTGTAATATTATAATTTACCATACAGCTTTTTCTTTGTGGATCATAATATGAATTAAAATCACATATTTCAAGCGTATTGCATGATAACAAATCAGGTGGATTAGAATTTTCTATATATAATATTTGCACATGTTCCCAAACACCCGCATTGGTTTGTGCATTAAATTGGCACCAATCTACTACCGTCCATTTTCTAAAAATTTTATAACAAGAACTATCCACTTTAGACAATAATTTGTCTTCATAATTGGCAGCTATGGTTGCACAATTCTGATTAAAGTAAATTGGAGATCCTGTAATATTTGGGTGTATATCTGCATTTCTGCAAGTGAATAACCTTCTATCGAATGGCCAAACTATATTTCCTGCATTAAACGGGTTGGGATTTCTAACGAATATAGTCTGTACTGCAGTGCTTATTAAGCCCTGTCTATCCTTTGCAATAAATGTTCTAGTGATGGTTCCTTGATTACAGATCAAATTCTTATTTACCGAATCTCTTACTTCTACAAAACAATTATCAGTAGCTAAACCATCTATGCCTGCAATATAGTTTGGACCACTATAATAAGTATCTTTTATAATAATTTGTTTTCGTTCTGATTCAGATAATCTAACAGATCCAAATACAGAAAGATCTGAAATATCAAATGAACAAGAAATAGTTATGTCAGTAGGAGCTACAATCTGAGGAGCTTCCTTTTCTTGAACAATAACTTCAACCATACAAGTATTCTTATTTCTACTATTGTCTATGACTTCAAGTGCAACCATTACAGTTTTGCCAATGTCTTCACAACAAAAATCAACATAATCGCCAAATACATTTGTTCCATTACCACAAGGATCATCCATTCTCCTTGCCTTAAAATCAAATATTCCACAATTGTCAATAGAACCATCATCAAAGGTTTCTGCCAATATTCTTGCTGTACCATTAGAAGTTAATGAAACTACTGTTTTCTGATCACAAATAGGAATGGGTAACAATTGATCTATAACAGCTACTTCGATTTGCTGTGAAGAAATATTTCCGCATAAATCACTAACTTCATAATATATCCAAATTCGTCCTTCAGGAGCGCCATCCAAATAGTATATATTCTCAGTTTTATTATAAGTTATAAAATTACTTGAGACCGGAGAAGGATTTCCAAAACTATCAATTTGTCTTGAATAAACGATGTATTTCCAGGAACCGCAATCGCTAACTTGTGTTGGAATCGGCAATTTACCATATGAGCCACAAGAATAGGTCTTCATTCCTAAGGAGATATTAGCCGGTACGAAGAAAGTTGGTGCTTGGTCGTCAATTACTTTAATGACTTGATTTATTTCTCTTATATTTTTTGTACACCAATCTATTATTGTCCACCTTCTGATAATCTTATAACTGGTTTCGCAAATTACAAATTTCAAATCTTTATAAGATGCAACTAATTTGTTGCAGCCATCTGGTATTGGGAATCCAGTATAACTTGGATCAGGATTGCCATTGGGTAATTTCGGATAAAGATCATTACAATTAATATGTGGTCTTACTGTTCCATCATAATCAGGAGGAATAACTATATCAGAAAAATCCGCCTTCTTAATAAAAATAGAATCATAGCAAACTGCTTTGTTTCCAGATAAGTCTATTACTCTCCAACATCTGATAATGACCTTACTAAACATGGAATCGCAATCTAATACTCTAACATCATCGGTATAGGTTAGATAAGACGGACAACAATAATCCCAATCATCAACTTCGAAGCAGTTTGATACATTAATGCATGGCTTTATACTTGGGCTAAAATAAGCTGGTATTGGAAAACCTAAAATATAAGGGCTAATATTAGCTCCACACCTAAGTGTATCATTTGAACATTGCATCGTTGGTGCTAACTTGTCCTCCACGTGTATTTTTCCCCAGCATGAATTTCCTGATGGCAGATGAAACACCTTAAAAGTATATGTACGATGAAGATCTGTAGCATTAAAATTAAGATCAAGCTGTAATGTGTCTCCATTCCAAATTTGAATTAAGTAATCTGAAATTGGACCAATTGGCCCTTCTAGCAACATAAAAATATTTACTGTGACAGAACAAGTTGTATCTAGAGAGATATTGATCAAGTCGTTGCAAGCTAATTCTGCCACGAAATTTGAACTTTTTAAGCCCTTAATGCCTTCACTAGGTGCTGAACTTAAATTAAAATGGAGCATTAGTCCTAAGGCTAATGTAAGTAATCTTGTTTTCATAGATTGAGTTTTATACATGTAATTCATTATACTGTTCATTCAGCCTATTCAATCAAAATATATACCAACTTTCTTTAATTTATTATTTTATTTAATATGTTTTTACCTAAAAAATATTATATATATCTGATTATCTGCATTTTACGCTATATATATAATAATATATTAAAGAAATAAAATATTTGAATTTATCATCATATGTTACGATATTGAGTAGATTCTATTATTCAGAAGAGGCATTTAGTATAGACTTAAATGGTCTTATCCCGATTTATCAATAGCGTTTTGTGATGAAAGTCAATAGGCCAATATATGTTGAGGCTTCCGCCAGAGGGCATAAATTTTGACCTTAATCTTGTTTAATACCTTGAAGAGAATAATAATTTGAGGAAATGCCAGAATTTGATCTCCCACTAGGTGGATTGGCTTGTAATAGAAAGACTATAAGGAATAATTCCACCTATTTACTTGCAGATTAATGATAACCAGAGTATTATATATAAATTTCAATTTATATATGCATTAGATTCTACTAAAAGCTGGCGCAACAAAGTTAGACATCATATTCTACAAATTTGTTTGTT
>JBDSHL010000365.1:0-3097 GCA_039918515.1 Saprospiraceae bacterium
TTTTTGAAGACTTGGTATTGATTGGTATTGGATTATTTATTTGAGTAGCAAGAGTGAATTTTGGAATGATTTGGATTTGCATTCCAAAAGTTGGATACACAGATGAAATACTTGAATTTTCTGGCAAATTTTCTTGATAATAATTTAAACCAATTCCAGCGGAACTATTATTATTGATTTTTCTACTATAAGCAATACCAATTACAGATTCATTCAAATCTTTACTTCCATCAAAACTACCTGTAATTCCCCAGGCATCATTCGAATGTGAATGATAAAAACCTTGAATGTTAATCTGACCTAATCCTTCAACCAGATAATATGATCTTGCATTAGCATAAATCCCAGAATTATCCAAAAGCGAAAGATGCGCTGTATTATTAAGAAAATTATTGTTGTTTTTTAATGCTAATCCTGTTCTTCCCATACCTAATGCCCGAGTATCCATAATGCTATTAAGGATGCTATGTTGAGCAGATATCGAATTCAAATGACCTAAACCAATAATAAATAATTGAATTAATCGAGTGCTCTTACTTGGCATAAAACAATTGTTCTTCAGTAACTTAAAGGCTAATGTACGCATAAATGCTAAATTTGCATTTTAATAATTTATGAGCGATAAATTTTCAAGTCGAATTCAAAGTGAATATGGATTTCAATCGGATTCCATTGAGCTAGGATGTGGAATGTTAGACAAAGTGATTATAAAGGAGACTATTATTAGGATTCCTCTTAAGACTCTGAACAGACATGGATTAATTGCAGGTGCAACAGGTACAGGTAAGACCAAATCTTTGCAACTTATAGCTGAACAACTTTCACATAAGGGAATTCCTTGTGTATTATTAGATATCAAAGGTGATCTAAGTGGAATTGCTGCAGAAGGGTCTTTTAATTCAAAGGTCAAGGAAAGGCAGAACTTACTAGGAATGGGATGGGAAGCAGAATCCAATTTTGTAGAATTATTTTCTATTTCTGGAGTAAAAGGAACTCGGCTTAGGGCGATAGTATCCGAATTTGGACCTGTCCTTCTCGCTAAGATTTTAGGTTTAAATGATACGCAGGAAAGTGTAATATCATTGGTTTTTAAATACTCAGATGACAATGGATTGTTATTGCTCGATCTTGAAGATCTGAAAGCAGTGCTTCAATTTATTACAAACACTGGAAAGGAAGAAGTTCAAAGAAATTTTGGTAATGTATCTCCTGCAACAGTAGGAACAATATTTAGAAAAGTTATTGAACTAGAACAACAAGGTGCAACAGAATTTTTTGGAGAGAAAAGTTTTGATGTCAAGGATCTTCTAAGATTAGATAAAAAGGGCAGGGGAGTAATAAGTATTTTGAGAGCTGTAGATATTCAAGATAGACCAAAATTTTTCTCAACTTTTATGCTGCAATTACTTGCAGAATTATATTCACAATTTTCCGAAATTGGAGATGTTGACAAACCGAAACTTTGTTTTTTTATAGATGAAGCACATTTACTTTTTGAAGAAGCAAATTCGGCACTAATCAATCAAATGGAGACTGTTATAAAGCTAATTCGATCAAAGGGAATAGGAATATTTTTTATTACTCAGAATCCTGTAGATGTTCCTGATTCTATACTTGCACAATTAGGTTTAAAAATTCAACACGCGTTAAGAGCATTTACAGCTAAGGATAGAAAAGCAATTAAAATGGCTGTCGAGAATTATCCCGAAACAGAATTCTATAAGGTAAGTGATTTGATTACCGAATTGGGAATTGGTGAAGCATTGGTTACGGTGTTAAATGAGAAAGGTGTTCCTACTGCTTTAGTTCATACAATGATGCAAGCGCCAAAATCTAGAATGGATATTTTGACAGATCATGAGATTGAGCAAATAATTTCTGATTCTGATATTGCAGAATCCTATAATGAAGTATTGAATAGAGAAAGCGCAGTTGAAAAATTGAAAGAGAAATTTCAAGATGCACCAGCTGTCGATTCAAAAAAACAAAAAGCTGAAAAAGTAGAAAAATCAACCATTGAAAAAGTAATGGATAGTTCCATTACAAAGCAAGTAGGTAGAACAGTTGCAAGAGAATTAACCAGAGGACTATTAGGAGTTTTTGGAATTAAAACTCGTTCAGGTAAGTCTTGGTTCTAATAAAAAATTCAACAAGTAAAAATGCCCTCGGAGTTCCGAAGGCATTTTTTAATTAAAATGAATTGTTATTTTAAAATATATCTTACTGCTAACCCACCATAAGATGCACCAAATCCTGTGTTAAATTCGCCACCAAGAGCAACTGTAGGAAGCCAATCAATACTTAAGTTAAGAGGAATGTCTTTAAATCTATAGTCTAATCCAAGACAGCCGACTATTCCAAAACTAACCCCTGCATAATCATTGTTTGGATAAAAAACTTTATCATAAGTCCATTTGTAGATACTTGCTCCTCCACCAAAATAATAAGCTAAGCCTTCAACCGAATTAATAGGCATATGATGTTCATATAAAACACCAAAATTTAACCAACTGAAATAAGAATAGTTTCTATATCCAAGAATCGCTTCAAATGCACCTTTGTCAGATATAAATCTTTTGTAACTTATGCTTAAAGGATAGCCTAGACGTAGACCAATAGCATGTTTGTAATTTTGAACTTGTGCGTCCATTTTTGAAAATCCGCATATAATGCTGAAAATCAACACGATAAAAATTTTGTTTTTCATATTTTAAAATTTTATGATTAAATAATAAGGCGAATATAGAGGTATTCTTATTAATTTTTAATTAATCAATTATTTTTGTCAAGTAGAAAGCCATTTTTACATTGTTTTAATAGATAATGTGTAATTAGCTCATTTACATCACCTTGTTGAAGGATTTAAATAAAATTTTCGTTGTTACCAAATAATTATTATTTTAGCTCTTTAATAAATAAATAAATTAATGAAAAATATACTATTTGGCCTATCAGCTTCTTTCCTTATTGTAAATTCTGTAATATCCCAGCCCTTAAAAGTTTGGTCTAAGTTGTATGGTGGAAATAATACTGAATTGGCGTTCGGAGCTTGTAATATTAATGACAGCTTAATTGCATTTGTTGGAAATTCTAACTC
>JBDSHL010000366.1:0-6603 GCA_039918515.1 Saprospiraceae bacterium
GTAACCATTGGTGTTCTTCTTAACACATCTTCAGCTGTTCCACCTCTGGAAGTCACATCCCTTTCTGCATTATAAACCAATCTATCTATTTTGTTCTCGATGAGTTCTTTCTGGCCTGTAACGGTCACTTCTTCTAATTGCTTAGAATCAGAAGTTAGCAAGATCTGTCCCAAGGTATATTCTTGAATATCTTTATTAATTTTATACGGGCCAATAATTTTCGTTCGATAACCTAGAAAAGTTATGACCAATTCATACTTTGCATTTTTCAATTCTTTAAATTTAAAAACGCCGTCTTCTCCCGTAAGTGAACCATCTATATCTTTATGTTCAAGAGCTTCTCTAAGAATAATATTGGCATAAGCAACTGGTTTTTTAGATAAAGAATCAATGATTATTCCAGAAATTTTTCCAGTACCAGGAACGACTTTCTGCTGAAAGCCACCTCCTATTTGCCCTTGACTAAGAAAAGTACTAAACGCAAATATTGTGACCAAAACAAATTGTTTCATTTAATTGAATTTGAATGTAAAAGTATTTTTAAAAAAATCTTTACTTTAATATATTAGATGAAATGAATAAAATCAAAGACTAATCTATCAAAATCATCAGAATAAATTATTTTTTTGGAAAAGGTGGTGCTTTTGGTTCTAGATAAGATTTCGTACCCATTTGAGATAAAATAACTTCAATTGCTTTATTGAGTTGTTGATCTTCTCCAGAAAACGCCTTTGCAGGATCATTGTCAACTACTATATCTGGATCAACACCATGTCCTTCAATTTCCCATTTGGTTCCTTCCACATCATATCTTGCAAATTCAGGCTTATTGAGAAATCCACCATCTACAATCGGAAGGCTTCCTCTAATGCCTACCACTCCACCCCATGATCTTTTCCCAATTATGGTTCCTAATTTAGCTTTCCTAAAACGATATGCAAAAATATCACCATCACTTGCAGAATATTCATCGATCAAAACTACTTTTGGCCCAATGATTTGTTCTGAAGGTTCAAACCTTGGTGTAGAATTTCTCATCTTAGTAACTTGAACTGGTTCTCTTCTCAATCTTTCAATAATGTGTGGAGAAACATTTCCTCCACCATTACCTCTGTCGTCTATAATAAGTGCTTCTTTATTCAATTGAGCATAAAAGTATTTGACAAATTCATTCAATCCATCAGATCCCATATTTGGAATATGCAAATACCCTACTCTACCATTTGTAGCTTTTGTTACTTTGTCAATATTATTTTGAACCCAATTATAATAAATTAATTTCTGCTCATCAGCAACTGGAATTACAACAACTTCATGTGTATTATTATCTGAAGCTGTCGAGTTGATCGTTAAACTAACTTGCTTATCAACAGTACCTACTAACATGGTATATATATTGGAAACATTTTTTGTACTTAAGCCGTTAACCGCAGTAATGAAATCACCTTCTTTAACATTAATTCCTATATCCGTCAAGGGAGAACGAACTGCTTTTTCCCAATTTTGACCTTTGTATATTTTTTGAATTTTGAAAAATCCCGAAGCATCTTTAGTCAGTTTCGCACCTAACAAACCTGTTTGAATTCGGTCTGCTTTTTCAAAATCTCCACCACCAACATAAGAGTGACCACAATTTAATTCTCCTATCAATTCTCCTATGATATACGTTAGATCTTGACGTGTTGAGACAAAAGGCAATAATTGTGCATATTGATCTCTCAGTTTTTCCCAATTTTGCCCATGCATTCCCGGATCATAAAAGAAATCTCTCATCTGTCTCCAACATTCATAATAAATTTGCTTCCACTCCTCCTTGCGATTAATTACGGTCTTCATATCAGACAAATTAAGAGGAGTCTCTAAGTTGGCTTTTACAATAGGCAAGTCAATAATATAATAATTTCCAGATGCAGATGCCATCATTTTCTTCTTATCTGAAGATATTTCGTATGAATTGATTTTATCGCTTATTTCAATTTCTTTCTGTGACTTCAAATCATACATCATCAATTTATTAGTTAGTTTTGTTGAGGATTTAAAGAAATAAAGCTTGTCATCAATACTGGTTAATCCAAAATAATTGCCAGAACTATTTGTAACTTCTACTATTCTCTCTTGGATTCTATCAAATTCAATAGCCTTAGTTTTCGCTAGTGTAGAATCTGTTTTCTTTTCACCTTTTTTTGCATCTAAATTACTTTTTTCGATAATAATTGCTTCATCTGATTTCGGAACAAATGGACTTTTATCTTCTTTGAATAAGGTTATTAAATAAATTTTAGATAAATCAAAATAAGCGTGATTCCATTCAAGACTATTATAAGAAGGATTAAATGTTCTATCTGAAACGAAAAATAAATATTTGCCATTCGAGCTAAATGATGGAGAATAAGATTCAAACCAATCTTCTGTTACTGGATAAGATTTTTTATCAGCAATTGAATAAATATGAACTACTGAATTTTGTTTTAAATTTCTTATGCTAAAAGCCAAATATTTACTATCCGCTGACCATACCTGATCAGTAATTTCTCCCACTTCACTATGAATTACTTTTGTTTCATTCTTTGAATCAATGTCTACAAAATATAAATTCTGATTTCTATCACTGTAGTTTATTTTTTTGCTATCCGGTGACCATTTAATGCCATATTTATAATTATTTGATTTTGAAGTTAATTGAATTCCAGTAGATCTGCCATCCGTTTTCATCATATAAACTTCATCCTCCCCTGTTGCATCTGAAATATATGCGATATATCTTCCATCGGGTGACCAGTCAACGTTGCGCTCATGAGAACCAGATGAATTACTAAGATTACGTGTTGGTCCATTGGTTGCTGGAACAGTGTAAATATCACCTCTTGCAGAAAAGCACGCTCTATTACCTTCCTGTGAAAAATGATACGAGTAAATATTATCTTTTACATTAATTGATTTATCTCTACTGATTGAAAAATCTTCATGAAGGAGAATATTAACTTTTTCGAATTTATCATCTGCTAGATTTAGCTTATAAATATAGCCTCCATTTTCAAAAACAATAGCATTATCTCCCAAGGAAGGAAATTTACAATCAAATTCTTTAAAATCAGTTACTTTTTTCGTTTGTCTAGTATTAAAGTCATACACAAATAAATTCATTCTATTATCTCTGTCAGATAAATAATAAACTTTATTTCCCGTCCACATGGGTATGATATCTTGTGCATCATTATCAGTTATTTTGGAAGTTTGCTTGGTATCGAAATCATAAATCCAAATTTCATCCGCTTGACCTCCACGATAACGCTTCCAGGTTCTAAATTCACGAAATACTCGATTAAAGGCAATTTTTTTCTTGTCAGGTGAAAATGAACAAAATCCACCATGTGGAAAAGGCAATTGTTCCATCATCCCTCCCTTAGCATTAACGGTATATAATTGACCTTTCCAATCATTGAAATCCAACCATCGGGATCTGGTAATGATATTATTGTTATCCTTCCAACCCATACAAATATTATTTGGACCCATTCGATCAGAAAGTTCATCTCTATTGAGAGTTGCTGAATAAGTAATGCGCTTAGGTTCTCCTCCATCGGAGGGCATCGTATATATTTCAGTATTTCCATCATACTGACCCGTGAATGCCAAGGTGTTGCCATCAGGTGAAAATCTAGGAAAAATTTCTACCCCGCCATGATTCGTAATTCTACGAGCAGTACCCCCATTAGCACCTACCAAATAAAGATTAGCTCCATAACTAAAGCATATTTGGCCTTTACTTATGGTGGGAAATCTTAATAATCTAGCCTCTTGAGCATTTAGTAAGGACAGGCTAAAAATGGAAAAAATAAGACTGATTTTGGCATTCATTTTTAATAAATTTTGACAAATGTACGAATATCTTCGTATTCAAATATATCTTGCAAATAAAAATAGCATTAAATTAGACTTCTAGCTTATCTACTAGATTTTCCAGAATAGAACTCTGGTGATTAAGCAACAGCTTAAGATCTTTAATATCCTCTTCCAGACAAATTGTTGGTTTTTTAATTTTATCCAATTGTGAACTTATCTTCGCTCTAACTTGCCAGATTTCCTTTATTTCCTCGATTTTAACAGAAAATGAAGGGTATGCCTCATTATCTGAGTGCAGAATGAGCTTTCGCTCTTCTCGCATTCGGTTAGTTATCCGCTTAACTAAGACATCAGAATTGGTAACTATAACATATAATGGTCCTTCCTTAAGGTTCTTCTCCCAGATGAATGAATGCATATAAGAACTTACTACAATATCTCCTTTATAGATAATAGGCTCCATGCTATCTCCGTCCACTTCATAGGATCGCATGGTTGAATCTGTTTTAAATTTTTGAAAAGGCAATTGATAGTTAGGAAGACTTTGAATAAATACAGGGTCAATATATCGACCAGAATAACCTGCTTGAGCCTGAATAGGTACATGAATTATGTATTCTTCATTCTGAGAGTTTGCAACGATAGTTAGAATAGAAAAATCTTTAGAATAATCCTCCTTTAGAAATTTGGGACCATCGCCAGAGAAAAGGAAATTGGTATTAAAATTATAAATTTTATTAGCCTTTTCGATGATTTCGATGTTAACTTCTCGTCTGTATTTAAGAATTTCATTGAGAGCTTGGGGAGCAATTCCAATCGAAGTTGCGAAGTGACGTGCTGAGCGACAACTCTTTCTAGTCAGTAATTCTTCAAAGCAATCAATAAATCTTTGGCTAATAAAAGAGTTCATCTCGATTGGTTAAATCAAGAGCAAATATATAAATTTTTATTAATATGTATATTTATTTTTAAAAAATGATCGTTTTAAACTTTTACATCTAAATCCTTAGTTAGATGTAAAAGCCTAAAAAAGTCAGGATCTTCCCTATTGCTCAACTTATCAAATCGCAATACGGTAATGATAAGTTATTCTGAATTATTTAACTTCATTTCAACCTTATCTTTCCAATGATAGATTTTCCATTGAAATTAAACTTTTAGCTGTCAGTGTTCATCTTTCAAAATCGATAACCAAGTGACAATCCAAAACCAGTATTCTTTGAGGTGGACTTATCACTTTGAAAACGATCGTCGGCAGTCTTAATATTCAAAAGACCCAATTGCGTGTTTAGTCTAAAGGATACACTATTACTGAATTCATAGCCAAAGAAAAGATCCGCTCCAGCATCAAATTTATTATAATAAAAAACTTCAAGTGGATCAGTTATTTCAACGGTATTCTTAAATTTCACTAATGAGTTATTCGTACCTGCTGATATCCCATATGCAATATATGGTCCTAAGCCGATCAATACATGACCATTTCCAAGTAAGGCCTTATAAAGAAAATGGAATGGCATTTCGATATAACTTAATCTCACCTTTGGATTGGAAATTGTATTTTTTATATTTGCACCTTTCGTAGATAGTAATATTGCTGTTTGAAAATAC
Source organism: Saprospiraceae bacterium (assembly GCA_039918515.1). GTDB lineage: Bacteria > Bacteroidota > Bacteroidia > Chitinophagales > Saprospiraceae > Vicinibacter. The sequence goes on from JBDSHL010000366.1 coordinate 5,455, forward strand.
ATATCAGGCGCAATTGGAATTTCAACAGTAGGTCCTACATTAAAACCAGGAATTAATCCATTCTTCATTTTTACTCCATTCTCGTCCGAACCGTTTAAGTTTTGAAAATTCACGCCTCCCTGAATTCCAAAGCTGAGTCTATGTGCTGTCTGTGCTATTGTGAAATTACAAATTACAATACTCACGATGAACAATATAACTGTGTTAAATTTCATTTTTTAAGTTTTTAATTTATTTAAAATAATTACTAATTAATCTCAATATTTTATTGAATTAAAAATTTTGTATTAATGATTGGCTTCTTTTTTAGCTTCTTCTTTCATTTTGGAATTGGCTGTAATTAAAAAGTCAACCCTTCTGTTTTGACTCTGACCATCACTAGTTGCATTACTATAATGAGGTGCTGTTTCACCAAATCCCTTTATAGAAAGTCTGGAACTATTAATATTTTGTGTTTGAATATAATTTTTAACAGAGCTTGAACGCTTTTTTGATAATTTCATATTGTATTTTTCAGTACCTACGTCATCGGTATGTCCTTGAATTTGTATATTTGTTTCTGGATACTCTTTCAACACCACAATTAATTTATCTAAGTTGGATTTAGAAAGATTGGTTAGGTTCGATTGATCAAAACCGAATAAGATTTTCTCATTAAACTCTACAACGATTCCTTCTCCTATTCGTTCAACTTTTGCGTTTGGAACTTTATTTCTAATTTCTTCAGCTTGTTTGTCCATTTTATGACCAATTATAGTTCCAGTTACACCTCCGACAGCTGCACCTATAATTGCTCCCAAAGCCGTATTTCCGGAGACTCTTCCAACTACTGCTCCAGCAGCTGCACCACCTGCTGTTCCAATGATAGCACCTTTCTGAGTCTTATTCATTGTGCTACATGCACCAAACAAAATTATTGTTGTTAAGCAAGTAACCAATAAAGATTTTCCTGATTTAATTTTCATTTTCTAGTTTTTTATAATTAATTAATATTTTTTATTTATCCAGTTTTATGATTCAGTTCAATTTAGTTGCGAAAAGATTCATACGAATACTGCTTCCTTGAACTAAGAATGTGCTAATAATCAAACTGACCAACTAGCCTTTTTTCTTTTCTTGTTCTGATCGAATAAAAGTTCCATTAGAATC
>JBDSHL010000367.1:0-10875 GCA_039918515.1 Saprospiraceae bacterium
AAATACATTAGAAAAACTGTACATTTGTATGAAGTATGAAATGCCTGAAATTATTTTAAGCGATATTATCATTACTAAAGCGAGAGGGAGTATAGAAAGAATGCTTGAAATAAGTAAAAAGATGGACTAAAATAAATAAGTTATAAAATGTATTTGAAAAATATTCTCTTTGCTTTAGTAATAGTTACAGCAAATGTGTCTTGTACCAATGAAACTGCTTTTACAGACGAAGTTTGTTTTCAACAAGAGGTACTCCCTCTAATAAATGGGTCGTGTGCTTATAGTGGATGCCACAATCCTGTAGAAAGAATAAGTGGATATGATTTTACAAACTATGAAGGAATATTGAAAGCCGTAACTCCTGGAAAATATGGTTCAAGTAAATTATATACTTCGCTTATTTCAACCACAACAATGCCACCACCACCTGATGATAAATTTACTAGAGACAAGTTGGAATTAATTGCAACGTGGATTCAACAAGGAGCAAAAAATTCTACTTGTTCGACGAATATTTGTGATACTTCAGATGTAACTCTAAGTGGAAGTGTAAGGCCGATTCTTCAGAATTATTGTGGAAGCTGTCACTTAGTGAACAACCCGCAGGGAAATGTTGATTTTAGAACATACGATGATTTAAAAATATATGTTGATCAAGGATCATTAATTGGAAGTATAAAGTTTGAATCACCTTGGAGCAGAATGCCAAAAAATTCAAATAAGATTCCTTCATGCGATATTCAGATCATTCAAATATGGCTAGATCATGGGGCACTTAATAACTAAGAACCAAACAAAAATAATGATGAAAAAAATTATTATATTTAACATCTTCTTTCTTTTATCCACATTATCATTTAGTCAAGATATGCTAGAAGGAATTGAAGATAAGATAGTAAATCAGAAAGTATTATATGGATTTAAATCCACTAGAGTAATCAACAGTCATAGTATGGAAATGCTACCTTACGGTAATTTAGATTTTAGAATATTGCATAGATTTGATTATGTAAGTTCGGGAGTAGATAATTTCTTTGGATTAGATAATGCGCGTACCATGAGATTGGGTTTCGATTATGGTCTACTTGACAACCTAACCATAGGTATTGGAAGAAGTACTTTCAAAAAAGAAATTGATGGTTTTGTTCGGTATAGAATAATATGGCAATCAAAAGGAGAAAAGGAAATGCCCATATCATTAATTTATACTGCAGGTTTTGTTTATGCTAGCCAAAAGAAAATAGGTTTTAAGGATCCATCTATTCAAGCAACATTCACTAGAAGAATGTCCTATTATCATCAATTACTTATAGGTAGAAAATTCAATGAAAAATTTACACTTCAATTAGCACCAATGTTAATTCATACAAATTATGTTGAGAACGAATTTGTGCCTAATGATTTAATAGCACTTCAATTGGGAACACGATATAAGATCACGAAACGAATGGCAGTATTAATCGACTATACTTTTCCATTTAACGCATTCCCATATAATTTCGCAAATCATCCCTTATCAATTGGTGTGGATATTGAAACTGGTGGACACGTATTTCAATTACACTTTTCAAATTCTGCAGGTGTAACCGAACGTTCTTATATAAATGAAGAAAACGGTGATTGGTTGAAAGGAGAAATTGGATTTGGCTTCAATATTTCACGATTATTCCAAATTCATAGAAAGAAAGTAGAGGGTCTTTAGTTGATTGAATAATTAATTTACTTCCAGCACCATACCTTTAAGATAGGATCCTTCGGGATGAAATAAACTTGTTGGATGATCTGGAGCTTGGTGCAATTTATGTAGAATTTTTATGTTTCTTCCAGTTTCTATGCCTGCTGATATTATAGTATGATAAAATAATTCTTCAGTTACAACTTGTGAACAGGAGAAAGTAAATAAGATCCCTCCATTTTTTATTTTACTTAGCGCTGAGATATTTATTCTTTTGTATGCTTGAATTGCATTGTGTCTTTTGGAAATGTTTTTTGCGAAAGCAGGGGGATCGAGAATAATTACATCATATAAATTTTTTTCCATGTGGTTTAAGTAATGAATTGCTTCTTGATTAAGTGTCAAGTGTTGGAATCCTATCAATTTATTAAGGATGATATTATTTTCTAATTGGGCTATAGCTTTTGTAGAACTGTCGATCGATGTTACTGATTTAGCATCGGATATTAATGCATATAAACTAAATCCACCCGTATAACAGAAAGTATTTAGAACATCCTTGTGAAAGCAATATTTCTGAAGCAGTTTTCTATTCTCTCTTTGATCAAGAAAAAAACCTGTCTTTTGGGAATCTCTAATATTAATTTCGAATTCTATTCCATTTTCTTTGATTAATACGAAATCAACACCACCTTTTAAAAAGTTATTTGATGAAAATGCTGTTTTTGAAGAAGGAATAGTATCCTGACTTTTGTCATAAATGTGATTTAAATTCAACGCATAGACTTCCTCAAGGGCTTCACAAATCAAGGTCAATTTCTTATGAATACCAATACTATGACACTGAAGAATAGCAACATCTTTGTAGACATCAATAATCAGCCCAGGTAAGCCGTCTCCTTCTCCATGTATAAGTCGATATGCATTAGTTTGAGGGTTGTTAATTAGACCTAATTGTGATCTTAATTGAAATGCAAGGTTTATTCTACTTTTCCAAAAATCGTTAGAATATTTTTCATCTTTAAAACCAAGGATTTTGATACTTATGTTGTTATTTTGAAAATAGCCAAAGCCTAGATATTCACCTTTATCGTTAAGGATATTGACTAAATCTCCTTCTTCTATTGTTTCTTCTTTCGTCTTTATAGCCCCAGAAAAAATCCACGGATGTCTTCGAAGAATTGAATTGGTCTTATTGTTAAAAACCACAATGGATTTAAGAGGTTGATTGATCATTCTGTAATGATAGGATAAAGCTGGTAAATGCCATAAATTATGAGGCATTAAGTCAAAAAAGGGAAGAATTTGAAATTAGCCTGAATCTCTTTATAAGAATGTTTGGCTAGCAGGTATAAAACATATTATTTTGCAGAATATTTAGGTAAAATGGAAATCAAAGAATTTAAACAGGGAAGCAAGGGTCGTTGCTTTATCTTTTTCATATTAATATTGTTCCTATTCCTTTCCATGCTGGTCTGGATTTACAATAAGAACTTTGTTCTGGATTTCCCGAAATAAGTCTTAACCTAGTCTTCCTCGTTTTCAAAAAGTAAAATAGATGCAATTTCATATTGTCCTTCCTTTACATAAAGGTCAGCCCCAGCAATGCTTAATTGTCTGGTTTCAATAGAATTGTTCATTAACATTGCGTCAATGCCATTTTTACTAAGTAAAACTCGCTTTAGTTCAGCTAGATAGTTGTCTTTAATAGTCATTACTTTTTTCCAACCTTGCATAATAAGTGATTTAAATTATCACAAAATTATATATAATTTTTATATCATATATACTGTTTGTGTAATTTTTTTTAAATCAATGGTTTATGATAAAATTAAATATTATCATATTAAATATTATGAATATATATAATATATTGATAAATAACATTGTAGTTCTTTTAAATGTATTTTAAAGGCTAATAATGGAAGAATAAAATTATTATTCAAATTATTGGTCAATTTGGAAAAGGAACAAGAATCAGATAGATTATCAAGCGAATTTAAGAATTTCTTCGAGAAAACTTCTGTGATTGGCCAATCTAGGCACTTTCTTTTGAGCACCGATTCGGTTGGTTGCCTTCATCCATTCTTTGAAACAATCTGGCTTGGAAATATGAAGTTTCAATCTACCCATAGCCAAGCTCTTAAATCTTTTAGCTTCGTAATCCGAATTCAGATTTTGCAAAGTTAAATCCAAAAAGTCAGCGAACGCTTCACTGTCTTCTGGATTTGATTCGAATTCGATTATCCATTCATGCCCTCCTTTAGTTTCTGGATCTTGAAAAATAGGAGCGACGGTATATTCTTTTATTTTTAACTTAAAGTGATCACAAGCGATCTTGATGGCTTCATCAGTATTAGAAACCATAAGCTCTTCCCCAAAGACATTAATAAATTGTTTTATTCGCCCAGTAATTTTAATTCGAAATGGATTAAGACAAGTAAATTGTATGGTATCTCCTACAATATATCTATATAACCCAGAGTTTGTAGAAATAACTAATGCATAATTCTTATTAAGTTCTACTTCATTCAATATACAAGTTCTAGGCTTCTTTTTTCCTAATTCATCCATTGGAATAAATTCATAGAAAATTCCAACATCAAGTAAAAGCAATAATTCATCGCTTTTTAATTGATCCTGAATTGCAAAATAACCTTCGGAGGCATTATATGTTTCTATGAAATGTACACTTTCTGTAGGAAATAATTCTTCAAATGACTTTCTATAGGGTACGAAACTTACTGCTCCATGAACCAGTACTTTAAAATTTGGCCATATTTCGATTATGGTTTTTTTACCTGTTAGAGCTAATAGCTTTTTACATAGAATGAGTACCCAAGTAGGAGAGCCCGCTAAAAATCTAACATCTTCTTTTATACTTTTTTCTGCAATAATATCCAGTTTTTTTTCTGAATCTTCCAATAAATTAAAAGATTCACCTGGAACTACAAATGATTTAAGAACAGCTGATAAGTTTTTATAAATTACTGCAGATACATCGCCAATCATTGAGTCGGGATACATTTCACTATGCGTTTGAACGGAACCTGTTAAAAGAATAGATTTACCATCTAGTATTGCTGGATCTTCTATTAAGTCATAAATAATTGCCATTAGACGAAGTCCTCCTTTGGTATGATTATCTTTATGATTCTCATGAGTTATTGGAATAAATTTACTTTTATCTGAAGTAGTCCCAGAAGACTTAGCATAATTATGAATTCGACCTGGCCAAAGTATATTTTCTTCACCTTTCATCATTCTCTGAATATTTGATTTTAATTCATCATATTCAAAAACAGGAAGTGTATTTTTCCATTCTTCTATATTGGAAATGGCAGAAAAATTATATTTTATACCCCATTCAGAATAAGAAGAAAGTTGAATTATTCTTTGTAATTGCTTCCATTGAACTTCATGGGGATTTTCAATAAAATGGTCTATTTCGAATTTCGGTAACTTTAGATATTGTGCCCAAATAGAATCAACTAAACCCATACTATGTAATAAATATTATTATTTATTCGGAATGCGAATTTCAAAAGTAACTTTACTTTTATTGATTAAAGAACTTTTCATTAACCATGGATTATAAATTTTCAATTCACGATAGCTTATTCCACTCAGATGAGCAAAGTTAGATAGACTAGTAATACTACTGTCCACAGTAATTGTAGTATAATCTATTAAATCTGGATAATAATCTTCTTTGTCTAAAAAATATCCGAAAGTCTCTGGATCTTCCATAACAGCTTTGATAGCAATTAATCTAAACAAATAACGATTAGTTTCTTCGTTGAGATTAAGATCAAAGTAATTTTGTTCCTCCTGCTCTTTCATTGCACTTGTTAAAGCTGTTGGACCCATATTGTAGGCTGCACATACTAAAGACCAAGAGTTAAATTTAAGAAAAAGGTTTTTTAAATATTTGGCGGCAGCTCTTGTTGATTTTTCAAAATGATTTCTTTCATCTACATAATCATTAATAACAAGACCTAATTCTGTTGCTGTTGCATCTCTAAATTGCCAAATTCCTTTGGCTCCAGCAGGAGAAATAGCATTTCTTAATGAACTTTCAGCAACTGCTATGTACTTAAGATCCTTAGGTAAACCTTCTTCTTTAAAAATTTTATCAACGATAGGTAAGAATCTATTGGCAAGTTTAAGTTGGATAAGCGTTGAACTATGATGATAAACACTAACTAATAACTCTCGCTCAAGCCTTTCTGCTACATCTGGTAAGTGGATGGGTATATTTTCATTTGCAAATTCAAGATTATTTACCATGCGGATTCCTTTAATCTTTTGAAAAATAGGATCAATCGTTGATTTTGATGTTGCCTTATTTGAAAGAAACAATATACTTAACAATCCGGCGGAGAAAACCGCCATTATGATAGATAATAATATTCTACGTTTCATCATTCTACAAAGGTAAAAATTTTCAAAGAATTATAAGAACTATTGATTTTCTTTATTAAACATTCAATTTTAATAAGTATAGGCACTAAAAGGATCATTGGTATTTTTCCATTATAATTCAATACTATATTTCATTGCAAAATCTTAACTTTGTTCTTATATTTTATTGGTTGAACAAACAAAAAGACTTACTTGATTATTATTCTGAAAAATACAATAATGAAAGGTTTATTGAAACAGATCCAATAAGTATACCTCATAGGTTTAGTAGGTTGCAGGATATTGAAATAGCTGGCTTTTGGACAGCTATCCTTTCTTGGGGAAACAGAAAAAGTATTATTAATAGTGGGAATAAGTTAATGACTTTAATGGGAGAATCGCCTTATCAATTTATGCTTGAACATAAGGAAAAGGACAAGTTGGTTTTTAAAGATTTTTGCCACAGGACTTTTAACTTTACCGATTCGTTGTATTTTTTAGATTTTTTTCAAAGATTTTATCTTAAAAACCATAGCCTTGAGGAAGCATTTATTGATGATTCTTTTGATCAAGAATCAGGACTAGATCTTTACTTAGAGCATTTTTATAATGAATTTTTTTCAAATACTGAACAGCCTTTTAGGACTAAAAAACATATTTCCAGACCTTCTTCAAATTCGAGATGCAAGCGTTTAATTATGTTTTTGAGATGGATGGTTAGAAGTGATAATAAAGGAGTTGACTTTGGAATATGGAAAAGAATAAGCATGAAACAACTTATGATTCCTTTAGACGTTCATGTAGAGCGAACAGCGAGAAAATTGGAATTACTGAATCGCACCCCATTGGACTGGAAGGCAGTCGTGGAGTTGACTATTGCATGCAGGAATATGAATCCAGAGGATCCTGCAATATATGACTATGCATTATTTGGATTAAGCCTTGAAAATAAAATTATTTTGTAACTACGAATTATTTCGTATATTTGCGACTTAATTAACCGTTTTTATCAATAAAACTTTATAAAAAATGAATAAGAGCATTTTATTAGGCATTTTGGTTTTAGGAAACACTTGCCTTATATCACAAAAAACCAAAGTAAAAATGTCACCTCAACCTGAACAAGCCTTGAAAGTAGAAAAGCTAGATGTTTCAGCTAATCCTGCTATTGAAAAAATGAAAAAAGACATGAAAATTACGGCTACTAAGCTTTCTAGCGTCGAAGGTATAACAGAATATAGCCTTCCAAACGGTTTTCGTTTTTTGATTTATCCTGATAATTCCAAACAAACCATAACTGTCAATATCACCTATTTGGTAGGTTCTAGACACGAAGGATATGGAGAAACGGGTATGGCTCACTTATTGGAGCATATGGTTTTTAAAGGAACTCCTAATCACAAGGATATTCCGAATGAGTTGACTTCACATGGAGCTAGGCCTAATGGAACAACTTGGTATGACCGAACAAATTATTTTGAAACTTTCTCAGCATCGGAAGAAAACTTAAAATGGGCTTTGAGTCTGGAATCAGACAGAATGATTAATTCATTTATCGCTAAGAAAGATTTAGATAAAGAAATGACCGTTGTAAGAAATGAATTCGAAAGCGGAGAAAATGATCCTCAGGGTATCTTAATGGAAAGGGTTATGGCTACGGCTTATATCTGGCACAACTACGGTAAAACAACTATAGGTGCCAGATCTGATATTGAAAAAGTTCCGATTGAAAGATTACAAGCTTTTTACAGGAAATATTATCAACCTGATAATTCAGTACTAATGGTTTCTGGAAAGATTGACGAAAAGAAAATTATTGATTTAGTGACCGAATATTTTGGGCAAATACCAAAACCAGAAAGACAATTAATTAAGACTTATACAGAAGAACCAGTTCAAGATGGTGAGAGGGAGATAACTCTGAAAAGAGTAGGAGATGTTCAAGTGGCTTCTTGCATGTATCATATTCCACCAGGAGCTCACCCAGATTGTGCAGCTGTTGATATCTTAACGGATATCTTGACTGATCAACCTTCAGGAAGACTGTATAAGGCATTAATTGAGACTAAAAAATCTTCAAGTCAATATGGATGGACTGCAAATTTGAACGAGCCTGGATTTGCATATTTTGCGACACAAGTAAGGAAGGAAAGTAATCTGGAAGATGCTAAGAATACATTATTATCTACCCTTGACAACATAACAATGCATCCTGTTACTAAAGAGGATGTTGAAAGAGCAAAAACAAAATGGTTAAAAGATTATGATTTGTTTTTTAGCAATACGGAATCTATTGGTAGAAGTATTAGTGAATATATTGGAATGGGTGATTGGAGGTTGTTATTTATTTATAGAGATAACATAAGGAAAGTTACAGCAGAAGATGTTAACAGAGTAGCAGCAACTTATTTCAAGTCATCTAATAGAACTGTTGGTAAATTTATTCCTGAGGACAAACCATCTAGATCTGAAATACCATTCACTCCTGATATTGCTTCATTAACCAATAATTATAAAGGTGATGCAACAAAAGCACAAGGTGAAGATTTCGATCCATCTCCAATGAATATTGAAAGTAGAACTCATAGAGGACAATTTAAGAATGGAATGAAATATGCCATTCTGCCAAAGCTTACGAAAGCCAATATCGTTAATGCCACACTAACATTAAGAATTGGAGATGAGAAATCATTGGCCGGGAAAGGAACACTAAGTCAATTTACAGCTAATTTACTCAATAAAGGCACTTCAACTAAGTCGAGACAAGAAATTAAAGATGAATTAGATAAGTTAAAGGCAAGAGTAAATATTTTTGGAAGTGGATCTAACTTAACTGTTACTCTTCAAACAACTAGAGAAAATCTTCCAGAAGTAATTTCAATGATTACTGATATTTTGAAGAATCCAACTTTTCCTGAAAAAGAATTGGAAGAAGCAAGAAATGAAGAACTAGCTGGAATAGAGGAACAAAAATCGGATCCTCAGGCACTAGTTAGCAATGCTATTACTAGGCATCTAAATCCTTTTCCAAAAGGAGACGTTCGTTATGTAAATACATTAGAAGAAGATATTATAGATATTAAAGCAATTAAAATAGAAGACATAAAAAAATTCCATAAAGAATTCTATGGAACCAATAATGCAACAATTAGTATTGTTGGAGATTTTAATGATGCATTGATAAAGACTCAATTAGAAAAAGATCTTGGAAATTGGAATTCAAAAATGAAATTTTCTCGTATTGTTGATAAATATGTTGATGTTCCTCAGAAGGATATAAACATCGAAACACCAGATAAGGCAAATGCTATGTTCTTAGCAGGAAGCAATCTACAAATCAGAGATGATGATGTTGATTATCCTGCAATGATTCTAGCAAATTATATACTGGGCGGTGGATTTCTCAATAGTCGATTAGCAACAAGAATAAGACAGAAGGAAGGACTTAGTTATGGAGTTGGTTCCCAATTTAATGCAGACGCTCAAGATAAATCAGGAGGATTTATGGCTTACGCCATTTATGCACCAGAGAATAGAGACAAACTGGAAACAGCTTTTAAAGAAGAAATTTCAAGAATGTTGAAGGATGGTTTTACAGAACAAGAATTGAACGATGCAAGATCAGGATTATTACAATCGCGAAAAGTTACCAGATCGCAAGATAATAGTCTTGCAAGTCAACTTAATATGATGACTTATCTGAATAGAACCATGAATTTTACTTCTGATCTAGAGAAGAAAATGGAAGCATTAACAACAAATGATCTTAATAGAGCCGTTAGGAAATACATTAGTCTTGACAAAATCTCAATGGTTAAAGGAGGAGATTTTGCAAATAAACTAAAAAAGCCTTAAACGTAATTGTTAAATAAATTATAGTATTCGATAGCCTGTGTATCTTGCACGGGCTTTTTTTTTATACTTAAGAGAATATTAAAAGAATGAAAAAAGTAATTGATTTTATTTTCATTATTAGTTTGCTCATTTCCTGTAAGAATCAAAGTATTAAAATTGAAAATCAGGTGAATAATGTAGACTCCTTAGACTATTATAATCACCTTATTGACCAAAACCCGAATTTAGATTCTGCATATTACAGAAGAGGAATATTGTTAATTAAGCAAAGCAAACTAGACAGTGGTATTGCAGATCTAGAAGAAGCAGTCAAAATAAATCATTCAAAAAAAGAATATTGTTTTAGCTTGAGTGATAGTTACTTATTAAATCTCAATTCAAAAAAAGCACAAACTGTCTTGGATAGTTTTCTTTATTATGTACCAGACAACATTCCAGCATTAATAAAGAAAGCAAGACTATTATTAATCTTGAAACAACATCTTTCGGCTTTGGCAATTCTAGATCATGTCGGACAAATGGATCCAGAAAATTCAGAGGCATACTATTTAGCAGGACACATTTTCTATGAACAAGGCGACACAGGAAGAGCCGTTAAATCCTATCAAAGAGCTGTTGACTTAAATCCTGATTTCACTGAAGGTTGGATTCAAATAGGAGATATCATGACGGAACTAAAGAATCCACTCGCTTTGAAATATTATAACAATGCTATTCGATTGGATAGCAACAATATTGAGACATTACACAACAAAGCTTTTGCATTACATAATTTTAATAAACTTGAAGAAGCTATTCAACAATATAAGGCTAACATTTCGAAAAGACCAGATTATGAATTATCTTATTACAATTTAGGAATCATATATCAAAAAAAGGATTCTTGCTTGTTAGCATTAAAATATCTTGACAAAGCTATCGAACTAAATGATCAAGAAGCG
>JBDSHL010000368.1:0-8050 GCA_039918515.1 Saprospiraceae bacterium
CTTTTTTAATAACTAATCCCACTATCTAAAATTCAAACAAATTGAAACTCCAGGAGAATTATAAATTATGGATGGATTCCATTGTAATCCAATATCTTCACTTACATCAAATTCCATAAAATGGCGATCAACAAATGCTTCAATTCCAGACAGTAAATAAACTCCTACTGCAGCGAGGTAACTTCTTTGTAGATTTTTATCGATGTATTTTCGATTTGAATTAATAGCATCTGTAGAAAGGATTCCTTGAAATTCATCTTTAGAATTATCTTTTAAATCGATGCGCATTCTATAAGCTGAATCATATCTTTTGTATTGTTTGGTGTTGAAATTTATAAGATAAAAAGTATAACCAAAAGCGCCATAAACCAATGGCAGCTTCCACCACCTTTTGTTGTAAATCTGTCCACCTCCAGGAATCAATAAAGATAATGCAAATGCCTTGCCTGGTTTACCAGTAAAAATATTTCTTAAAGTAGAGTTGGCTTTGGTAGAATGGGTAGTATCAATTGAATTAATCGTACTCGTATCATTCTGTGCTTTGGATTGAATTCCAAAGATTAGAAAAAAAAATAAAAGAATAAAATTTCTCATAGATTATCAAAACGATCTAAAATGTCATTAAGTGCCTTATCTGAATTAAATTTTATAATTATATGTCCATCACCCTTAGGATTTCTTTTTATTTGAATCTTGCTTCCAAACGAAGCAGAGAGTTTGTCCTCTAATGTTTTGATCATAGAGTTTGGTTTTGATTCTACAACCTTATTCTGACTTTTTTTGGAAGTATCTGATCTAGTAGAATATTGCTGCGCAAGTTGTTCTAACGAACGCACGGATAAATGTTCTGAAATGGTCTTGTCAAAGAGTTGTTTTTGAAGAATGATATTTTCTATTCCCACCAATACTCTTGCATGTCCCATGCTTAATTTGTTCGATTTAACAGCATTCTGAATTTCTGGGGATAACTTCAAGAGGCGAGCATAATTACTAATGGTACTTCTTTGCTTTCCGACTCGTTCAGCAAGTTTCTCCTGAGTAATATCGAATTCTTCCAGCAATCGTTGATAGGTTATTGCGATTTCCATTGGATTAAGGTCTACCCTTTGGATGTTTTCAACCAAAGCCATTTCGAGCATTTCATTGTCATTGGCCGTTCTTATATACGCAGGTATTTCTTTAAGACCTGCTAATAAGGAGGCCCGATATCTTCTTTCACCTGAGATTATTTGATATTCATTGTCGGATATTTTACGAATGGTAATGGGCTGAATCAAGCCAAGATTTTTTATTGAATTGGAAAGTTCTTCAAGCTCAACTAGATTAAAATCATTTCTAGGTTGACGAGCATTCGGCTTAATAAGTTCTAGAGAAATAAAATTGACGTTTGATGTTGGTACAACTTGGATATCTTCCGAATTGGTTGATTCCTTTTTAAAATTACCAATTAAGGCTTTTATTCCTTTTCCTAATTCTTGTTTCTGACTCATTGAAGTTACTTATTGATTTTTTAAAAATTCATCTGCAAAGTTTAAGAAATTCACACTTCCTTTACTTGCAGCGTCATAAAGTATGACTGGTTTTTTTACTAAAGGGGATTCAGCAATTTTAGAATTGCGGTGAATGATGGTTTTGAATACAGGAAGATTAAATCCTTCTTGAAGTTCTTTCACGACCATAGTGGCCACTCTTAATCGCTTATCATACATAGACAATAAGACTCCTTCTATTTTTAGTTTAGGATTCAATTTCGCCTTTACTAATTCAATGGTATTTTGGATTTTTGAAAGGCCCTCTAGGGCAAATAATTCTGTTTGAACAGGTATGATAATGGAATCAGCTGCAACCATTGCATTAATGGTCATTAAGCCTAGAGAGGGAAGGCAATCAATTAAAATATATTCAAATTGATCTTTAATTTTATCAATTACTTTTTTTAAAGCAAATTCGCGATGCTCCATATTGACCAATTCAATATCTGCTCCAACAAGATCAATATTTGCAGGTAGTAGAAATAGATTTGGTGTAGTCGTTGGAACAATTGCAAGATTAGGATCAACGCCATCAATTAAACATTCGTATAAACTGATTTTAAATTCATTGAGGTCACCACCAGTACCTGATGTGCTATTTGCTTGTGGATCTGCATCAACTAATAAGGTTTTTTTTTCAAGAATAGCAAGGCAAGCAGCTAGATTGATACTGGTTGTTGTTTTGCCAACTCCACCTTTTTGATTTGCAATCGCAATTACTTTTCCCATTATTTAGAAGGTAAAACTTTCGTTTATTGAAGGAAGTATTAATTTTTTATTTTTTGAATTAAAATAATTTATTGCAACTTCGTGGTTTATTTTGATAGGCTCAAAGGTATCGAAATGACAGCCAATGATCTGATCACATTGAATGAATTCTGCAGCGATGCTGGCGTCTTCATATCCCATAGTAAATACGTCGCCTATACATAGAATTGCAAAATCTAGTTTTGGACACATAAGTGGAATGAGTTTCATTTCCATAGTTAATGAAGTGTCACCAGATACATAAAAACAGATTTCATCATTCCATATTACAAATCCTATAGGGTTGGCACCATAAGACCCATCGGGCATTGAAGAAGAATGTTGTGCGGGAACCAATTTTACACAACCAAAATCAAGCAATAGTTTCCCTCCAATATTTAAGCCATATAGATCAAGATTGTGACCAGAAAGCCAGTTACAGATTTCATAAGCAGCGATTACTTTAGCTTTAGTTCTAGTCGCAATTTCAATTGTTTCCCCAACATGATCACCATGACCATGCGTCAAAAGAATATAATCTATAGGTATTTGATCAATATCTACCTTCGAAGCCAAAGGATTGCCTTTAATAAAGGGGTCAAATAAGAGCCGTTTACCCTTTATTTCAATAAGAAATGAGGAATGACCTAAAAACTGAACTTTCAAATCGTGTAATTTACTGCAAATCTAATGAGCATCGGTGATTTTACTTGGAAAACCCTGTAATTCTCATTTTAATATTTGAAAAGTCTATGGTTTATATTCTATTTTTACATCCTATATGAGTCGGGGAATAGTATTATTGAGTTTTTATATCACCTTCTTCATTTCTGCTTGTACTGACACGAATACTAAGTCTACTAAGGTTTTTCATTACAATCAGCCTAATATTATAACTTCATTAGATCCTGCCTTCGCAAAGACACAGAATAATTATTGGGCAATTGAGCATACCTACAATCAGTTACTGGATCTTAATGACTCAATGAAGATTGTTCCTGAGATTGCTTCATCGTATTCGATCAGTAGTGATGGATTAACTTATACTTTCAAAATTAGAACTGATATTTATTTTCACAATGACATTTGCTTTAAATCCGAAATTAGTCGAAGGCTCAATGCAGAGGATGTCCGATATAGTTTTTACCGTTTGCTTAGTCCAGAATTGAGTGCGCCTGGACGATGGATCTTTTTAGGAAAGGTAGATTCTCTACATGCATTTGAAGCTTCTAATGACAGTACTTTCGTAATTCATTTGGCTAATCCTTTTTCGCCTTTCCTAAGCTTATTAACGATGCATTATTGCAGCATAGTCGCATGGGAAGCAGTGGACTATTATGCATCTAAATTTGCTGAGCATCCAGTGGGAACCGGGCCATTTAAATTAAAAAAATGGGCTAATAAACAAGGCTTATTTTTAATAAAGAATGAAAATTATTATAAAAAAGGATTGCCCTTATTGGATGGAATAAGAATAAGCTTTATTGAAGATAGGAATACTGCTTATCTTGAATTCATGAAAAAGAGAATCGATTTTTTTTCTGGATTGCAATCAAGTTTCGCAATGCAAATAATCACAAGAGATGGAAAAATTAGAGAGGATAGAAAAGACATTTTTAATTTGTATAGAGGCAATTATTTAAATACTGAATATATAGGAATTAATTTATCTCAACTTGACAATGATCATCCACTTCGCAATAAATTATTTAGGCAAGCCCTTAATTATGCCATTGACAGAAAGCTAATGATTAAGACTTTTAAATATGGAGTGGGTACATGCGCAGAATCTGGATTCATTCCCCCTGGTTTGCCAAGTTTTGATTCAGTGAAATTGCAAGGCTATTCTTATAATCCGAAATTAGCAAGAAAATTATTGTCAGATATAAGGTATTCAGAGTTATATAAGGATTCTCATGAGCTGATCTTATACACCAATAAAGATTATCTGGATTTAATAACTTTTGTAGCAAGATTATGGCAGGAAATTGGTATAAAAGTTAAAATAGAATTAATGGAGACAGGTACGCTAAGAGAAAAAATGAGGAGCGGCTCTTTAACTTTGTTTCGAGCCTCTTGGATTGCTGATTATCCTGATGAGGAAAGTTATCTCACCGTATTCTATGGAAGTAATCCAGCTCCTCCAAATTATACAAGATTTAAAAATGCTCAATTTGATAAATTATACGAAAACGCAATTGGAGAAACTGATCAAGTTAAGCGAACATTGCTCTATCAGGAAATGGATCAATTAATTATTGAAGAAGCTCCGGTGATATTCCTGTTCTATGATCAAATTGCATTGTTTTGTCAAAAAAATATCACTGGAATTATTCCTAATCCACTCAATTTGTTAAAGCTGGAAAGGGTAGATAAAAAAATTGATTAGTATTTCTATCTTAAGATAAATACCTTGTTTATTTCAACTGAACCATCCTCTAACTGAGTCTGAACATAATAAATTCCAGATTGATTAAAGTCTGAAGGTAAAGTAAAACTTACAAAACTAGAATTTACGGTATTTAAATTGTTCATTTTTAACTCACCGGTTAAAGAGTAAACTGTTGATTTAATAATGTGAGCATCGGATTCAATTAATAATGCTCCTGAGCTATAATTTACGTTTACTTTTTTTGGAGAAGATAATTTTATTGAATAATCAATACCACATGTACTAAAATCTCCAAAAACTAACTCTTGAACAATATTTTTTGATTTTGAAATTTGAATAAATTCCTTTGATTTGAATTTAAGCAGTGTTTCCCCAGAGTTAATATGAGTTAGATCAAGATTTGGATTATCCCAAAGACAACGCAGATCTCCATCAATACTTTTATTCACACGGAAAGAATTCTCACTGAATCCAATAAGGGTAGGAATGACTGAGAAATCATAACTAGAAGTAAAGTTTCCATTCAACATAAACTGAAATGCTAAAATATCTAATGGTTCAGCGGTTGAAATTTCGTATTGATAATAATCTGAATATTTCTTTATGTTAATATTGAATATTTTTGCACATGATGATCTTTCTTGTGGTGCAAAGAATCCAATTTTTTCTGCGCCACTAACATCTCCATACTTTCCAAAGCCAAACTCATTATTTACTTCTTTGCCTATTAGGCTAATAACTTTTGCAGTTTTACTTATCTTGCCATCAAAGCCTTTAGGATTGTTGGTCCAAGTAAATGATTTATTCACTTTAAGCGTTGTAGTCAAGCCAAGAATAAGTTTTCGTAATTCTGAAATATCTGAACTTGAAACTACTTGATTATTATTTACATCAGCTACTGCTAGTTGAAGATTATTTAAAGGCTTTATGGATAGAATATATTTCTGAATAAGTACAATATCTTGGGTTGAAATACCATCAAGAGCAGGAACATTAGCTATTGGTTCTTCAAATCCGACAACATAATAATCTCTTATGGATGGATAAAAAAACTCGCAATTATATTTTCCATTGATCAAATCATATTTAGGATTACTAGAGTTATACAGGTCATAAGTAACTGGTCTCGGAGTGAATATACTAGAATAAGGATTGTATACTTTTATTTGAAAGGAGTCATTGCATTTAGAACCGCCTCCACCACTTCCACTTGGAATTCTTAAGGCTTGAGCTATGGCTGAATCCAACTGAACAGTATTGTTATTGCCAAAAGGCACATTAAAGTTTACTTCACCATTTGGAGCAATTACTGCAAAAGTTGGAGTTCCATACCAGGTACCAAAAGTGCTGGTTTTATAAGGCGCTACTACTGTAGATGCACCTCCATCTGTTCCAATTCCTGGAAAAGTAATACCATACTTGTTGGCATAAGTTTTTACATAGGCATTGTTGTCACTCTGAGTTGTTAATTCAAAGAATTGTACTCTTCCTGTGCCTCCGCCCCAACGATTATAAGCAGGTTGCACAAGAGGAGCTATCGCATTACAAGGAGGACAATCGACAAAGAAAAATTTCAAAACGACTACTTTCTCTTTGTTGAGATAATCCGTATACAATATATGAACTTTATTATTGTAATCTGTAACTGTGAAATCTGGTGCTTTTGCAGCAAATAATGAACTTGATAAGATAAGTAAGAGGAGTACTAACTTTTTCATAATATATCTGTTTAAGATGAAGATACAAAGATATACTAATTTTTTTTAGTAATTAATAGTTTTTTTTTGGAAAAAACCCTGATTTTAGACGATATTGGCTTAATTGATTATGAGCAAGCATGGAATTATCAAACTCAAGTTCATAATAGCTTAATTAACCAAAAAAAAGCAAAAAACGTTCTAATGGAACAATCACACAGACTAATACTTTGTGAGCATCCCCATGTTTACACTTTAGGAAAATCCGGTAAAGAAGAACATTTGGTCATGCCAGAAGAAGAACTTTCGAAAATTAATGCGACTTATTACAGAATTAATAGAGGCGGAGATATAACTTATCATGGCCCTGGTCAGTTAGTGGTTTATCCAATTCTTGACCTAGAACAATTATTTACTGATGTACATAAATACGTAAGATTATTAGAAGAATCTGTAATTCAGACACTTATGTATTATAATATTGTCGGAGAAAGAGTTAAAGAATATACAGGAGTATGGTTAGATGTGGCAGGTTCTAACCCAAGAAAAATCTGTGCAATTGGGGTCCATTTAAGTAGATGGGTAAGTCTTCACGGATTGGCTTTCAATATTAACTCGGATTTAAGTTATTTCAATCATATCATACCTTGTGGAATATCTTCTCAAGATAAATCAGTTACTTCTCTTGAAAAGGAACTCGGAAAAAAAATAGATATGGAAGAATTAAAATCCTTATTCGTTAAAAATTTTGGAGAACTTTTTAATTTAAAAATTATTAGTAAGAATGACATTGGATAGTAAAAAAATAAGTGAGTCGATTACCGAAATGACGGAACTCGTCTTTCCGAACGATACAAATCTTTTGGGGAATTTAATGGGAGGTAATCTCATGAGATGGATGGATATTGCTTGTGGGATTTGTGCTAGTAGGCATTGTGAAGCGCCAGCAGTAACGGTTTCAGTAGATCATTTGACTTTTCAAGAACCTATAAAATTAGGTGATATTGTAACTATTAAAGCTAAAGTATCAAGAACATTTACAACCTCACTAGAAATATTTATTGAAGTCTATACAACGAGTATTAGAAAGCAAGAAATAAGAAAATCGAATCAAGCTTATTTTACATTCGTTGCTTTGGATGAAAGGACTATGCGTCCTCAAAAAATACCTCAAGCCATCCCAGAAACGGAAGAGGAAAAAAGGGCATGGGATAATGCTGCCATTCGACGTGAATTTCGACTTCTTCAGAGCGGTAAAATACAACCTTCAGAAGCAAAGTTGAGTAAGGATTTGTTAAATTCATGAAGTTTGAAATAAATATCGACATCTTCTAATTTTTAACGTTTTATCATATAAAGAGTAGCTTTGCGGCGCAAAAATTTGGTTGTATGAAGTTTAAGTTAATGCTTTCTGTTTTTATAGGTCTTTTAGGGATAATTCATGCTCAAAAAGCTGATATTAGAGGACATGTTTATGATAAAGGTACTGGAGAACCATTGGCTTATGCCTCTGTCTTCCTTCAAGGGACCAATTATGGCACCATAACAGATAATGACGGATTTTTTAATATCAGTTCAATTCCAACGGGAGATTATACGATTATTGCAACTTTTATTGGCTACGATACTTCAATGGCTATCTTAGTGTTAAAAAAGAATCAGGTCATCAATAAAAATTTCTC
>JBDSHL010000369.1:0-12315 GCA_039918515.1 Saprospiraceae bacterium
TCCAGTTATCAATCCAGAAACGGATGTGGAAAATTTATCAGGACAAACATTCTGATTATCTTGTACGATATACGTAGTATGACATACGTCTTGATTCCCTCTTTGGTCTGTTACATAAATATCAACCTTGAACGTATCTGCTCTTCCATTATCCAAATCAGCACAACCAATTATTTTGAAACTATCCGCAATCGAAGAAGTAAATGAATATTTCAATAAGTTAGCTGGTGTACAATTATCAGTACTTCCAAGATTAAAATCCTTTGCCCAGATGGTTACTTGCTTAGAACTTGGCATAATGACCGTAATGATACCAGTGTTACAATAAGGAGTGGGCGCTTTGCAATCAACCACAGTTATTAAATAACTACAAGTCGTAGAATTACCACATTGGTCACTCACTGTCCACGTAACTTTATGTACACCTGCATCTAAGCTAGGAGCAAATGTTCTATTATTTCCTTTTAGATCTACAGTTCCATTATTTCCTTTATCTAGAGCATAACTCCATAATAATTCATCTTGATTCGTACAATCATCAGTTGCACTTGCAGATAAAACCGCTGTAACTGAGCAATTGTCAGTAATACATAATTCTCTTGCTGCACATGAGCTTGTAAAAATCGGCTTTTCGTTATTAACAATTTTAATAACCTGTGTATGATACCAGACTCCACGTCCGGAAATTGGATTATTAACGTCATAATTACACCAATCGATAACAGTCCATTTTCTTAATATCTTGTAACAAACTCCCTCCACATAATTAAACACAAGGTCATCTGAATTAGAAATAATTTGATTGCATTTGTCTAGATTGAAATAAGTTGGTTTGCCCGTTATATTTAATCCAGTTGAATTCTTACATCCTATTAAATTTGTATCTCGAGGCCATGTGATATCACTTTCCTTGAATGGATTAACATCTCTAATGGTAATCAATTGAAAACAAGAATCCTTTCTGCCACCTGCGTCAGTTGCAACAAACCACCTTTTAATTGTACCAATATTGCAAGCCGAAAGATTGTTATCAAGTCTTGTTGTAAAACTCACAGAACAATTATCTGTTGCAACAGCATTACCAAATACATTTAAATTGCTTATATCTGTATCACAATTAATAATGGTATCTCTGGGACAAGTAATTCGTGGAGGTAATTTATCTTGAACGATAACATCTATCATACATTCACTTGTATTTCCAGCTTTATCCGTAACTCTAAGTATAACTCTAATTGGATTTGATGCTATATCCGTACAACAAAATTTAATCGTTGATGCGAATACATTGATACTGCCACAAGGACCAGGATTCATGCGTCTTACAAGAAATGATCCCATCTCACAATTATCAAGACTGTGATCATCAAAAACGGTAGCAGGAACACTAGCTTCACCATTTTCTGTTAGAGAAACTACTGTTCTTTGTTGACAAATGGCCGTTGGAGGAGTTAAATCTTTAACCTCAATGTCAAATGTACAACTTGTACAATTACCACAATTATCACATATCGTATAATAAATCCAATTGCATCCTAATGGCATATTGTCAACGCGATATTGACCATTTGGCAATTTTGTTATATTCTGAGTTGTACCTCTTTTGTTGGGATCAGGCACACAATTGGTTGGATCGGTTGCAGGTAAATGAGCAACTGAATAAGTCCAACTCGAACAATTCTCAATAACATAAGGTATCTTATTATCAACTACTGTTGTTGGTGTCAGATTCTGTGGAACAGGTAAAAGGAAAGAACCTGTACAAGAATTTGGCGTAGTACTAATCGTCATGGTTGTCGGACAAATTACAATTGGTCTTTCATCATCAACTACTTTTATTAATTGAATATAGGTTAATCTGTTATTTGGTTTGCACCAATCTATGATTAACCATTTTCTAATCAGTTTAAATGTTCCATCGCATACTCTAATAGTATCATCTGAAAAATCAAATTGAATATTTCCGCACAACAATCCCTGAGGTCTTCCAGTTCCAGTTGTAGTAGTATCGGGATTTCCATTTGGAAACTTAGTCCAACTACCATTACAACGTAAAAAAGGTTGATTTCCTGGCTGACCATCATAATGAGGTGGAAGGGTAAGGTCAGCAAGAGTGCCTCTAACAATATCAATAGTGTCTGTACAACAAGATGTGAATCCACCAAGATCCTTCGCGCACCATTTTCTATAAACAGTACTTGCCAAAGTATCAGAACAAGGATGATTTACAACACTATCTTTATAAGTTAAAGTAACCGAGCCACAGGCATCAATCCCAGTTACTACGTAAGGATATACGTTTTGATTAACAAGGTTAGTATTAACAGGAAATCCAAAAACACTAGGATTAAGATTTGTATTGCATCTGAATGTATCTCTTTTTGGTCTGCAATTCAATGCAGGTGGAATCTTATCTTCAACTATTAGATATCCCCAACAACTATTTCCACACACAATATTTTTAACAGATACCAATAATTTCTTATTAACATAGGACTTATTCAATGGCATACTCACTGGAACTCCATTGTAAGTCAAAGTAACTGTATAGAATCCAAGTGATGCACAAGTTGCATAATCGCCTTCTAATATCATATCAGCAAGAATATCTGCTTCGCACATACTATTGACTGAAACATATACGGAATTATTACATGCCATTTGACAGTTCGTCCAGCAATTAGGAATTGTCGCTACATTTGAAGTTACAGTAGGGCTAAGAGCAGGAATTCGGTGTGAAACCATTGCACGATTATTAAGCATACTTGGAGCTCCTGTTGCACGTGGATTAACTTCAGCAGTTAATTGATATACTAAAGTATCATCAATCATCAAGAAGCCATCCCCATTCGTGATATCCGTATTGGTTGACCCATTGAAAGCAGGGTTAAGCGTTGTTATAATGGAAGTATTACCATATAAAGTAACAGTAGGAGAACCTACAATTCCAACAAAAGCAGTTCCTAAGTTAGTAGCGGAGTTCAATTGATCATTTACACTTATTCCTGCAACTACACTTCCACAACCTCCAATCGATGGATTGATAACTGTGATACGATAAGTTGCATCGATATTGCCTACAACACCGCTAGATGCTGTTGCTACTCCAAGTAATTCTTTGGTCACAGTTACACACTGTGCTTTTAATTCTAGACTTGTCAGACAAGTAGAAACAAGAATTACTAGGCTCATCCACGCTGATTTATTGAATCTCAGCTGGAGAGATTTTGTAATTTGTTTTGGGTTAATTAATTTATTCATCTTCAAATAATTTTATTGTTTTTTTAAAAATTTGATCTTATAATACTTGACAATTTCTGAGATCCCCAAATGATCCTTCAAGAGATTTGCTCTATCGGATAATATAGTAGGGGGTGAATGATGGGTTTCAGCATATATTGACAATAATTATAGATAACCCATAATTATTGTCAATAGCTTGTGTCAATATTATTCGATCATAATCATTTTTCTTGTCGCCCTATGCGTAGAAGTTTCTAGTTTATAATAAAGTATTCCTCCGTTCACCACATCTCTTTTATCCAACTGAATAGTATTGTATCCAGCTTTGAATATTTTAGAGAATTCCTTAAGTAATTTTCCATTTACATCATATACTTTTAAACTAGCCATCTCATCTTGAGGCAGAACAAAAGAAATAAGGGTCTGAGTATTAAATGGATTCGGTTGGTTCTGATATAAGTAGAAACCATTTGTCGTTTTTTCTTCCGAGCTTCTGAAATTCAACACCAGATTGGAAGGCTCAGAATCATTTACATAAATTTCACTATTAAACAGGTCGTGACTTATTGCTAAGCTTTCACTTAATTTACCTTTCTTTATTGCTTTGAACACAAGGCTAAATAAATTCTTATTTAATCCTGCTGCTGAAGCATCATCCCAACTGATTCTAATTTTTCCATTTTGAGCCATTCCCAAATTGAAATTATTATCAGTTATTGAACAAGCACCACTAAGTATGGATTCGAAGCTAAGTAAATTAGGATCAAATTCAAATTGCAATTGCATTCCAGTTGCCATCACTTTTTCATCCAATTGAACAGGTACAGAAATCATTTCATTTGATTCAAAATCTGTTTCCGGCAAATACAGTACCCTTGACTTATTGGTTCTACTGTGAACACTTTGAAGGCTACTTGTTTTTGCATCTCCAGTAACATCCCCAAGCTTAACTGCAATTAAATTATTATTCATTGCATCTCCATTTAATTGTTGGATAAACACTGATTCTTCTAAAGGCCAAGGGCTTGTAGGGTCAGAATAAACTTGAGTTGAATTCAAGAATCTCCATGACTTCTTTAATGGAAAATCAGTTGTCAATCCAAGTATTAACTTTCTAATATCAGTGATATCTCTACTTGTAATACTTCTGCTATCATTAACATCTGCAGCTATTATTTTATAAGGATCAACAAATATTTTAATTCCAAGTATATGCTTTTGAATAGCAACAATATCTTGTGTTGATACTCCATTTAATATGTCGTCATTCTTTTCTGCTTTGATAGAATAATTCTCAGCCAATGGGATATCTGGGAAAGCAAATTTTCCATCAACTTGTGTGAGATGATATTTTGGCATGGTTGCCATATTGCCATTAATGGACACCATTGCTTCTTCAAGTGAATTCTTCGAACCTGTATTGATACTTCCACCAACTAGTGCTGTTGATGTACCACCTCCACCAAAATGATCTGGACATGCATTGCCTAATCCATCTTGAATAATAATCTTAGTGTCGCAATAATCTTGATTACCTACTAAATCTGTAACATATACTCTTACATCGAATGTCGCTGAAATTCCATTCGGAATCTGTGTACAAGAATAAGTAGTTGATGCATTAGATGGATTTGTACTAAAAGAATATCTTAGCGATCCTTGAGGAGAACAATTATCAGAACTATTTAAATTAAGATCAGACGCCCATACAGTAACCTGTCCTGAAGAAGGCATAATTACTGTGATTATTCCATTTCTACAATAAGGGGTTGGAGCTTTTTTATCAATTCCTGTAAAAGTATAAGAACAAGTACTTGAATTACCACATCTATCTTCAACAGTCCAAGTAATTCTATGAGTACCAATTGGATAAGTACCACTTGCATTATTATTTGTGCCACTTGCATCTAAATTAGTACCTCCATTGAAGCTAATCTTATACGACCATACCAAATCATTTGTGTTGGTACAATCATCTGTTGCACTTGCTAA
Organism: Saprospiraceae bacterium; assembly: GCA_039918515.1. GTDB lineage: Bacteria > Bacteroidota > Bacteroidia > Chitinophagales > Saprospiraceae > Vicinibacter. The sequence goes on from JBDSHL010000369.1 coordinate 5,236, forward strand.
TAATTCCACAAACCCCGTGCAATTCTCAGTAAGTATATCGAAATTTCGGTTTGCACAAGAACTCGTAAATGTAGGTCCAACCTTATTGGATACCTTTATTACCTGAACTCTAGTATATATTCCATTGCTATTGCAATCATCTAGAACAGTCCATTTTCTTAATATTTTGAAACAAGCATTTTCAACTTGATTGAATAACTGATCTTCATAACCAGAGATAAGATTGGTACAATTTAATCCATTTGGCCATGTTGGTTTTCCAGTATTAGAAGGGTCCGTAGCATTCAAGCAACCAGGGAAGATGGTATCCCGTGGGAACACAATAGTGGATCCATTAAAAGGTACAAAATTTCTAATTGTGATCGTTTGAGTACAAAGAATTACGGGGTTAAAATCATCTTTAAAAGTGAATATTCTTTGTATCGTACCAACACCGCAACTATTTATTGAAATAACTTGATTATAAGTCTCTGTAAGATTACAATCCTCAATAACCAATCCATCTAATCCCCAATTGATAGGTTGAACTGATGGATTTCCTGGATCATTAAGAATAATCTTCTTTCTCTTAGATTCGACTCTTCTATAGATACCAAATATATCAAGATTACTAAGGTCAAAACCACAGCTGACAGTAATGTTTGGCAAGCAAGTAACAACAGGTGGTTTTTTATCTTGAACCGTAATCTGAACCATACATTCATTCGTATTTCCAGCTTTATCTTTCACTTGAAATACAACTATAATTGGATTATTTCGAATATCTGCACAACAGAAATCTATATAAGGTGCAAAAGATGTATTTCCAGCTCCTAAACAATTAGTGTCCGGAACCATTCTTCTTACCTTCATAGAATCTAAAGCACAATTATCATATGAACCATCGTCAAATGAAATAGCATTAACTCTAGCTGTACCAGCATCAGTTAATGCTACAACAGTTTCAAATTGACAAACAGGAATTGGTCTAGTTTTCTCTTCAACCCTTACTTCTGTTGCACACTCTGTAGAATTACCACAGGCATCTGTTGCTATAAAAATAACCCAAGACAAACCCACTGGCAAGTCAAGAATCGTATAAGTATTGTTTGCATTTTTAATTACACCATCTTTAACTGCATCTAATGAACTTGGCGGAATATTAGGATCAAGTACCCCTCTTTTAACCAACACTTCATAAGTAACCGTTGCTGAGCACTCAGAGATTATATTTGGCAATCCGATGGTAGCTGAACCTGTACAAGCGTTTGGCAATGTGCTAACGACTTGCATAGGTTTACATGAAAGTACCGGACCTCTGTCATCTATAATTTTAATTAATTGAACACATTCAGTATCTCTTCCTGTACACCAGTCAACAATGAACCATTCACGGATAATTTTATAACTACCAACACAAACGTTCAATCTTGTATCAGTATAGGTATAATTTATATTTCTACATCCAAGACCTGATGGAAATTGTGTATAACTCGGATGTGGATTTCCATTGGCATCTTTAGGAAAGGTTGCAGAACAAGAAATAGCTGGCAGGTCAATATTATCATAATTTGGTGGGCATTTAATTGAATCAATTGATCCAGTTTTTATTAAGATGGTATCGGAACATCTCGTAATATTTCCTGATACATCACTTGCTGTCCAATCTCTGAATACAGTATCAATATATGTACTAACTGGTGGACAGATTACAGCTACTTTTCTATCATTATATTTTAAGATAGTAGTACCGCAATTATCGTAGAAACTAGAATTTGTAGTATACGTATTTAGCATTCCAGTTACAGGAGTTGGATTGGGTGCACCAATTGGTTTAGGAAATCCTATTCCAGGTGAAGTTGGAAGAATAGGAGCACCACAATTTACTATGTAAGATTTACATAATAATTTTGGTTTTAATTTATCCTCTACTCTTAATAATCCCCAACAAGAATTTCCAGAACAACGATGAATCGCTGAAACTTCCAGAAATTTACCAACATGTGTAGAATTAACATTAGGACTTCCAGGAATAGTAATTTTAGTAAAAGCATCCCTTACAACTACATAATAATCCAACGGATTATAGCCGCTCCCCTCTAATACTATATCAACAGTAACTGTTGCACTACAGAACTCATCCAAGGATACATTCACTGTATCATTGCAATTTAGTTGAGGTGCAAAGAGTTCACTGACTCTTACTCTAATAGTATCAGGAGTGCAAGAACTAATTGGGGGCACTTCGTTCATTACAATAACAACATTACCTGAAGTGTTCCATGTAATTTTAACATTGGGCTTCGAAGTTGCATCAATTACCGCAGCGCCACTGATGACACTAAAGTTATAAGTATTGGCTGCATTGTAATTATTAAGCACATAGTTTGTCGCAGTACTTGATTTACAAACTACAGGCGGCACATTAGCAAGATTTGCACATGCTTGTGCGTCTAACTTCACACAAAAAGAAGCCATAAGTAAGATCATCCAACTTATTCCCTTAATGTATTTAGTGAAGTTTTTCTGAAAAAGTATCGGTCTCTTCATAATCTAAATAATTATATTTTAAAATTTCAAACTCCTAATTAAGTACAAGGCCACAACCACATGTGAACTTTTTGGGGGATAAGGGGATATGATGACTAATAGATAGACTACGCTCATATGAACTAGGTCGACTTTATTAATCTACTAACTAAGTTCAAGTACTATTCCAAAAACAAGGACTTTAAGCTTAGTTATTACGATAAATTCTAATGTATTTTCATTTTTTTAATTAATAAGCGTAATCAGCTGAAGGTCTGATTAATACAGCTTAAGTTTTATTCTTATTAGTAAAAAAATTGTGCGTAAAATTTTCTTCTAAAAATCTCTTTCCTTCAATTTAGAATGAAAAGATGAAAGAAGAGATCAGAAAATCAGCTATCAAAAATGAAATTTATTCAAAAGAAAGCGAAGGAATAATTATCATATTATATTTTAAATGAATATTTAATATGTTGAAAGATAATTGATAAGTGAATAAATCTATCCATTATAGACGAATAATACGTAAATAAGTTTCTTTAAAAGCTTTCCTTCAATTCTTTAAGCTTTCATTGCATATCAAAATCCTACTTCTTAATTCGGGTAGAATTATTGGCAAAATTTAAAAATCATATTGGCATTAAGCGGGTTAAACTTCATCATTAATCATTCAGAATCAATGATTCATCAATCGTCAACTTAACTTAAAATAGTAAAATTCGGATTTTTTATAAGGCCTTTACTTCAGCCACCAACTTAGTGAGAGTGTCTTTGGCGTCACCAAAAAGCATATAGGCTTTAGGTTGATAAAAAAGTTCATTGTCTATACCGGCGTATCCAGCCTTCATTGACCTCTTCATTATGATCACTGAACTAGCACCTTCCACTTCAAGAATAGGCATACCATATATAGGTGAACTAGGATCGTTCTTAGCAGCTGGATTAACTACATCATTGGCTCCAACGACCAACACAACATCTGTTGATGGAAACTCTGGATTAATATCTTCCATTTCAATCAACTTATTATAACTTACATTTGATTCTGCCAAGAGAACATTCATATGACCAGGCATTCTTCCTGCTACAGGGTGAATAGCATATTTAACTTCTACGCCACCTTCTTCAAGAACTGATTCAAGTTCATGACAGGCATGTTGCGCCTGAGCCACTGCCAATCCATATCCTGGAACAATAGCGACTTTTTTGGCGTATTTGAGTAAAATAGCTACATCAGAAATTCCGAGCTCCTTAGTACTTCTTCCACTTGAATTGGTTGAAGCAGCGACTCCTCCTCCCCCTCCAAAATTCCCAACTAGAACATTTAACAAGGATCGATTCATTGCTTTACACATTGTAACGGTAAGTATGGTTCCAGCTGATCCTACTAGAATACCACCAATAAGCATTACATAATTATCATAAAGGAATCCGCCACAAGCCGCAGCCACCCCTGTAAATGAATTTAATAGCGAAATGACCACTGGCATATCTGCTCCTCCAATTGGAAAAACAAATACTAACCCATATAAAACAGACAATCCAAGAATCACATAAAACCATGATAGCCCTTCAAGATTTCCCATAATCATCATTGCAGACATTATGAGGATACTTGCCATTAGACCAAGGTTAAAAACCCTTTGTAAAGGCAAATTATAGTCTCCAATTTTTCCTTCAAGTTTGCCAAATGCTATAATTGATCCTGAAAAGGAAATGGATCCAATTACCAGGCCCGCTAAAATAATTAAAAGAATCTGACCATTAACTTCCAACCCACTGTTAATCAAATGATTATATTCAATTATAGAAATCAAAGCCGCACAGGCACCTCCCATTCCATTAAAGAAGGAAACCATTTGAGGCATAGAAGTCATTTGAACACTTTTAGCCATATAAACTCCAATTATGGTTCCTACAACCAATGCCCCAAATATCCATGGCAAGTTGTGCAAATTATTTCCATTACTACCTACATAAAGAAATATGGTACCAAAAATAGCAATTCCCATTCCAAATGCTGCAATAAGGTTACCTCTTCTTGCACTATCAGGTTTACTCAACATCTTTAACCCTAACATAAAGGTCACTGAAGCAATCAAGTAAACTAATTCTAATATATGTTGCTGCATCATTTCTTTTTCTTAAACATTTCTAACATCCTGTCTGTAACTACAAATCCTCCTACCACATTTAAAGTCCCTAAAATTACCGCAATAAATCCCAGAATAAGACTTAATATTCCTTCAGCCTGACCCATAACAATGATTGCCCCAATTACCACTACTCCATGAATAGCATTAGCACCAGACATTAATGGAGTGTGCAATACTGAAGGAACGTGGGAGATCAACTCAATACCTACGAAAATCATAAGTATCACGAGATAGATGATATGAATGTGTGCGGAAATAAATTCTAACATATTATGATTTATTGTAATATTTTACCTTGATGAACAATTAATGTACCTTTTGTTATTTCTTCTTCCAAGTCCCATTTAAATCCTTCTTTATCGGTCAGATGTGTCAGTAAGTTAAATACATTTTTTGCATATAGTTCACTGGCATTTGTGGCTAATGTTGAAGGGAGATTTGCAACTCCAACTATTTTTACACCGTGCTTGATGGCTATTTTTCCAAGTTCGCTTAATTCACAATTTCCGCCTTGTTCAACTGCCATATCAACAATAACAGAACCGAATTTCATTTTTTTCACCTGCTCTTCAGTAATTAAAATAGGTGCTTTCCTACCCATTACCAATGCAGTAGTAATTACAAGATCTGCTTGAAACAAAGATTTATTCACAGCGTCTTTTTGCTTGTTAAGATATTCTTCAGTTACTTCAGTTGCATAACCACCTTCTGCTTTAGCTCCTTGGGATTCTACTGTAATGAATTTTGCGCCTAAGGATTCAGCTTGTTCTTTAGTTTCAGCTCTAACATCAGTAGCCTCAACAACTGCACCCAATCGTTTGGCTGTAGCGATGGCTTGTAGGCCAGCTACGCCTATTCCAAAAATCAAAACCTTTGAAGGAGTAATAGTACCTGCTGCAGTCATCATTAGAGGAAACATCTTTGTCATCTCATTGGCACCAAGAATTACAGCTTTATATCCAGCCAAATTAGACTGAGAGCTAAGCACATCCATGCTTTGTGCCCTTGATATTCTTGGAATTGCATCCATTGAAAAGCTAGAAACGCCTGCATCAGCAAGTTCCTGAACCATCTCTGGGCTGATCCTGTGATACATCAAACTAAGGGTAATTGATCCAGGTTTAAGTTGCTTAATTTCTTCCGTTGAAAAAGGATTTATTTTAATAAAAATATCAGCAGACTGAAAAAGAGAATTTTTTTCAGTCACAACTTGAACACCGCAATCTAAATAGGTTTTATCTTGAAATGAAGAATGCTCTCCAGCTCCTGCTTCAATGACAAGCGCAAACCCTTTAGTAATCAATTGCTTAGCAATAGTCGGCGTAATTGCCACACGCTTTTCTTCTAGTCTATTTTCTTTTAAAACAACAATTTTCAAAATGTTTTTATTTTGCAGCCGCGAAGATAGAAATTTGCACTCAAATCCACGTCTATCAGAATATATTTAATCTTCAAATCCCTCCAAAGTATCTAATGTTAATCATTAATGAAATCTGGATAGGCGATCGATTGCGAATTAAGGGTAGTGAAACCATTGGTACTTATGAAGGCAAAGATTCGGAATTTGTTCTTAAAATCAAGGTCAATTTTGAAATTCTAAAAATCCACATTGATCAATTAGAAGTAGCACCAGAAGAAGTTAGAGAAATCGATTTGGGCTTGAACAACACGGCTATTTCAGAAAGCACTCTCAAACATCAACATTTTCGAAGTTCAATCGACCTGCATATAGAGTCATTAGCTCCAGAATTAATCAATGCAAGAGCTGAAAGAATAATACTTAAACAACTCAAGGCATTTGAAGAATTTATGAAATCAGCAATAACCAACAAAATCCCTCATGTTACGATTATTCATGGCAAGGGTGAAGGGGTGCTTCGGAGTGAAGTTCAGTTTAGATTAAAACATCACTTTAACGCAAAAATAATCCAACTGACCAATCAAGATGGAGCTACTGAAGCGTGGTTATAAACAACAAAGGCCCCGTTCAGGAGCCTTTGAATAAAATTTATTTATTAGCAATTATTGCTTCACTATTTTTGTAGAAGTACTACCTTCTTGATTAGAAATATTTAAAATGTAAACTCCTGAACCTAATTCTGATAATTGCAAGATTTTAGTATTGGCACCTTCAATGATTTTCCAATTTTCAGTTTTTACGATTTGGCCTAATGAATTAAGTAATTGAATATTAAGTTGATTCGATTTCAATCCTTTCAATTCCAATGTTAAAGTTTCAATAAATGGATTTGGGCTTATGTCGAATGACGAGATAGCTGCAAAGTTTTTCGTATTAATTGTTAACTTTCTGATACCTGTTCCAAACCAAGTGCCCCATTTAGCTCCATTTAGAAGAACTTGTTCAGATCCATTAGATTGAATTTTATTAGCAGCTAATGCGACGCTATTGATGGAA
>JBDSHL010000370.1:0-2886 GCA_039918515.1 Saprospiraceae bacterium
AGTCATACCGATGTTCATTCAGCCTATGCAGCAGTCAATGGAATACGTGTCGATGATTTGAAACCACATATTTATAGAACGCAAGATGATGGTAAGCATTGGATAGAAATTGTGCAGGGTTTAGACAACATGCCAATTAATGTAGTTAAGGAAGATCCACAAAGAAAAGGACTGTTATTTGCTGGAAGTGAAACACAAGTCTATGTTTCATTGGATGATGGAGATCATTGGCAATCGCTTCGATTAAATATGCCCGCAACTTCAATTAGAGATTTAGTCATCAAGGATGATGATTTAGTGGTGGCGACTCACGGAAGAAGTTTTTGGATTTTAGATGACATTAGTTCGTTGCGGCAACTTACTCCACAATTAACTAAATCAAAAAACATTTTATTTACTCCCCAACTTACTTACAGAGTTAGATGGAATATGAATACTGATACACCTTTACCTCAAGAGGAACCCGCAGGTCAAAATCCACCAGATGGCGCAATTGTTAATTATTATTTAGACCAGTCCGTTAAGAATATTAGTTTGGAAATATTAGATTCAAAATCACAAATCATTCGAAAATATTCAAATCTGGATACCTTATATAAAATTCCCAATGTCAATATTCCAAATTATTGGATTCGTCCGCAACAAATTTTATCCGTTGAAAAAGGTAGCCATCGTTTTCTTTGGGATCTTCATTATGATCCTTTAAATGTACCACCAAGTTATCCAATATCCGCAATATACAATAACACCGCGCCAGATAAAACTTCGCCATGGATTATGCCTGGCGAATATACTATTGTATTAAATGTCGATGGAATAAGCTATTTACAAAAGATGAGCGTGAAGATGGATCCCAGAGTTAAGACTTCTCTCAAAAACTTGCAATTACAACATGACTTGAGTATGAAATGTTATACAAATATTTTGAGTATTCAAAAATTGGTAATTGAACATCAATTAAGTAGTGAACAGGAGAAAGAAGCGAGTACTTTTTCTGCCAATTTTATTACATTGCAAAAACTATTGCAAGAAAGCGATCAGAAACCAACCAATAAATTAGCAAAAGAAGTTCAGAATAAGGAAAATGAATTTAAGGCTTGGATTAAGAAAGAAAAAATTGAAGGGATTACCAAATAGGTGATTGAATTTGAAATTAATTTGTATTTTAGCGGACTAAATAAATAGATATGAGAAAATATTTACTTCAATTAACGATAATTCTTTCATGTTCAACTTTCATTGAAGCTCAACTGAAATTAACATGCCCAGCCAATAAAACAGAACCCGCTTGTCAGACTCAAGCTGCTGTTGATACTGCTTTTGCCAATTGGAAAGCCACAGCTAGCATTTCCGGAGGTTGTAATGCAGTTCTAAGCAATAATGGAGGCACAGCACCCAATAAATGTGGAGGATCGACTACAATAACTTTCACTGCCAAAAGTGATTGTGACTCAACGTTGACTTGTACAGCAACTTTCACGGTGAGCTCACCACCACCTGTTGTGTTAACTTGTCCTGCTCCGAAAACAGAAGCCGCTTGTCAGACTCAGGCTGCTATTAATGCTTCTTTTCCCGCTTGGTTAGCTACAACAACTGGATCCGGTGGTTGCAGCGGTGTCTTAACCAATAATAATACCGGTGCTCTTAATGCATGTGGTGGATCTGTTACTGTCACTTTTACTTATACAAGTACTTGTGCTCCTTTCACGACTACTTGCAATGCAACTTTTACTGTAAGTTCAGCACCAGCTGTTGCGTTAACTTGTCCTGCTCCGAAAACAGAAGCCGCTTGTCAGACTCAGGCTGCTATTAATGCTTCTTTTGCCACTTGGAAAAATACAGCTTCATTTACAGGTGGTTGCAATGGTGTTCTTACCAATAGTGGTGGTACTGCTCCTAATGCTTGTGGTGGTTCAACTACCGTTACTTTCACTGTAACCAGTACTTGTGCCCCTTTAATTACAACTTGTACTGCCACCTTTACGGTCAATCCAGCTCCTGCTGTGGTTTTAATTTGCCCTAATTCTCAAACCGAAGCTGCTTGTCAAACACAAAAAACTATTGATATAAAATTTGAAACTTGGAAAAAGTCAATTAAGGTTTCAGGAGGATGTAACACAATAGTAAGTGATAATGGAATAAATGCTCCTTCTGCATGTGGTGGATCGATTTCAGTTACATTTACAGTTAAAAGTGATTGTGAACTTTCAATATCATGTATATCTACTTTTTCTGTTGCATCTGCACCTGTTGTTGTTTTATCTTGTCCCCAAAGCGTAACTGAAGATTCTAATCAGACCCAACAAAAGATCGACGAAAAATTTAAAGCTTGGCTTGAATCGACTTCTTTTTCAGGCGGTTGTAACAGCGTATTATCTAATTCAGGCGGGAAGCCACCTCCTGCCACGGGTGGTTTTACAACGGTTACATTCACAGTAACAAGCTCATGCCAAGCCCCAGTTAATTGTACTGCAACTTTTACGGTCAAAGGAGCGAATGCTGTCAAGAATTATTCTGATTTCAATGGACAGTTTATAATCTTTCCTAATCCAACTTCTAAGGTTAATATTAATATTGAATCCGTCCTTGATTATTCACATAATTACAAGCTAGAAATTTATTCCCTCTTAGGTATTAAGTTTCTAAATCAATCCATTTTATCTGGTATCCATAAAATTACATTGGATAAAATTAATCAAGAAGGAATATATCTGGTTCGATTATTACAAGACAATAGAACAGTTTATTCAGATAAATTGGTGATCACAAATTGAATTAATTGCAACTATTCAGCCATGTATTAAAAAATACTCCAGAGGAGTAAAATATTTTTAGATATGGATGAAATCCATCTTATCAATAGTAAAGGGATATTTTTTGGCATAC
>JBDSHL010000371.1:0-1762 GCA_039918515.1 Saprospiraceae bacterium
GAATTGCAATATCCTTTATTTTAGGAGCGTTGATGGTATAGCAAGTAGCATTTAAAGCTTTTGTAACAATTCATTGATGTATTAAAATTACTCCAGAGGAGTAAAATATTTTTATAGATGGATGAAATCCATCGTATTAATAACAAATGTGATAGTTTTTGGCATGCATTTTTTCGATCTTTGCATAAATCATTACAAAAACATTGACTGACTGAATAGGTTCAAGCTTTTTATTTAGAAACAAATAAAGAAATAATTAGCTCTATTTGGATAACTTCAAAAGGCTGAAATGATCATTATTTCGACTGACTAAATACATTGTACCTCCTTTAGTTCTTAAAGGAAGAATTCCCCTAACATCACCATTTATATTTAAGCCACCATTTTGAATGGGAATATATTCAAAGGAACCTGTGTTATTTCCTTTTAATAAACAGGAATGTGAAGCATCGTAACATCCGAATTGCGCATCAGTTCCAAAGAAATTTCCTACTGTAATAAGGTCAGTAATTCCATCGTGATTGAAATCGCAAGTCTGGCTTCCCTGAATTACTGAAAACTGACATTCAATGGGAAGCTGTTGATTAGTAAACTTTTTTCCTCCTTGATTCATAAAAATCTGACTTGAGAGTGAGGTTGCTAATAATTTAGATGAATTCTTCATTTGTTCTACACTGAATATTTCATTTATTCCAACATTAGCGTATTGTTCATATCGGTTAAATTTCTTTTTTAGAAATACCATTTGATCGAGTAGCCGATCTCTATATTGAATAGGGTAGGATTTGTCTCCATTGTATTGACAGATAACTGGATCAATGCTACCATTTTTGTCAAAATCAGAATAATATAATTCTAAAGGCTTAGATTCAGATGCATGCAAATTCGAATTCAAGCCAAGGTTGCCACCAACAATATCTGGAAATGAATCATTATTTAAATTGAATACTTGTATAGATTGCCACAAACCTAATGATTTGTCTAATCCAAATTTATTGGTAACATTTTGGAATAGTCCATTAACTAATTTAAAAACACTCATTGGCATAAATTCACCACACACAATTAACTCATTTATTCGATCATTGTCAAGATCTGCAAAAACTGCATCTGTGATCATTCCAAGCTCGTTAATTTCTTTTCCTATCTCATTAATCTTATTGGTGTATTTTCCATTCTCATTTATCAAAAACATGTGTTCAGGCTTCTGAGGATATTTCCCCGGAATGCTTCGGCTACCTATAAAAAGATCTGAATCTCTGTCTCCATCAATATCGGAATAAGCCACACAAGAACCACTATTGGTTTCAGTGGGAACTAAATTAGCAGCTTTCGCAAATACTGAATTCCCCTGATTGATATATATTCTGTCCTGATATTCTTTGGAACCAGCTTCAAATTCATTGCCTCCACTTACAACATAGAGATCCAATAAATGATCTCCATTCATATCCATAAAACAAGCGGCAACGTCTTCGGAATTTTTATCTTCATCAAAGTTATTCTTTGACAATTGATATTGTCCATTGACCCCTTGAATATAAAGTTGACCAGCAAATGTGCTTGCCCCCCCAATGTAAATGTCATCTAATTGGTCTCCATTGACATCTCCAACAGCAACTGCAGGTCCTTCTTCCGAAAGTTTACGAATAAGCAATGGTTCTCTTTTGAAGTCAATAAAATAATTCTCCTTATGTTTGAAGTTGACTGGTAATTGCATGCTAATATCTGTAAAATAAAGATCTACTTTTCTAATAAACGA
>JBDSHL010000372.1:0-2706 GCA_039918515.1 Saprospiraceae bacterium
CTTATTTCCTCAAGCTGATTATAAGTCTCAAAGTCTAGCATATCCCCAAATTTCTAAAATCGATGTTCCGTATTATCTAACTAATACAGCTTACGCTGGTGTTAATGCTCCTAGAGCTTATGCCTCAAATAAATCCTTACCATGTTTTGAAAAGCATGGATTGCTTGCCCCTCATTTAAGCTATAAAATAGAAACCTATCCTCTCATTCATACTAATTTTAAGGCACAAAAATCTATGTCTAAAAAATAAATAAATAAATACAGATTAAAAGTACTATATTTCAAAGTTTAAACAAAAGAATCAGTGAAATTATACATTAAATATATGGTTAGTATGAGATGTAAATTAATGGTAAAAGAGGTTTTAAAAACCCAAGGACTACATTTTATCATTGTTGACTTGGGTGAAGTAGATATTATGGAAGATCTTACAATTCAACAAACTAATGATCTTAATGCGGCATTGTCTGCTATTGGTCTGGAATTAATGGAAGACAAAAAAGCGATTATGATTGAGAAGATCAAGACAACCGTGATAAGTATGATTCACTCTAATGACGGAATACCTAAAATAAGTTATTCAAAATATATTAGCGACAAATTAGGCTTTGATTACAATTACCTCTCCAATATTTTTACCGAAACTAAAGGAATTACCCTTCAACAATTCATTATTCTCCACAAAATTGAAAAGGCAAAAGAATTACTTTTATATGAAGAATTGAATTTAACTGAAATTTCCTATAAGTTGGATTATAGCAGCGTAGCACATTTGTCTAATCAATTTAAAAAGATCACTGGACTTACCCCATCACAATTTAAAAAAATTAAGAGTAGAAGCAGAACGAATATAGAAGAAATTGGAAATTTTAATACCTCTAACTTATAGTTATGTCAAAAAATTTATCACTCGAAGAAAAAGCTTTCGACAATCTTGTTGATTATGAAAAAAAAGGAACATTAAATTCATTAATCATTGAATCCTCAGATTTGGCCATAAATTCCATAACTATGAATGGAATAATCACATCCTGGAATCGTGGCGCTGAAATAATGTATGGTTATAAGCATTCAGAAGTAATAGGGAAAAATATAAGCATTTTACATTTACCAGACCAAATCAATGTGTTAGATGCAATTTCAAGAAAGATAGATCAAGGAATTAATCCAATCATTTACAATGCCAAAAGGCTTAGAAAAGATGGAATAATAATAGATGTAAGATTTTCATTTTCACCTATCAAGAATGAAGAAGAAAAAATCTTAGGTATCGTATCTTTAGACCATGATATCACTGAAATAATTAAAGCGGAACATGAATTGGTATTTCAGAATCAAGAAAAAGAAAAAAGAGCAGCTGAATTAGTCATTGCACATAAAGAACTTGTTTTTCAAAACGAGGAAAAAGGAAAAAGAGCGGCTGAATTAATTGTCGCCAATAAAACACTTATTTACCAAAACTCAGAAAAAGAAAAAAGAGCAAATGAATTAGTCATAGCAAATAAAGAGCTTGTATTTCAAAATGAAGAAAAAGAAAAAAGAGCAAATGAATTAGTCATAGCAAATAAGGAACTTATCTACCAAAGTAAAGAAAAAGGAAAGCGAGCAGATGAGTTGATTATTGCAAATAAGGAACTTATTTACCAAAAAGAAGAAAAAGGTAAAAGGGCAGAGGAATTGATCATAGCCAATGAGGAACTTATCTACCAAAACCAAGAAAAAGGAAAACGTGCAGATGAATTAATTATTGTCAATAAGGAACTTATCTTCCAAAAAGAAGAAAAAGGAAAACGTGCTGATGAATTGATTGTAGCGAATAATGAATTGATATTACAAAATGAAGAATACAGAAAAAAGAAAAATGAATTAAACCTTGCAAATAAAAAAATTATAAATCAAGGCAATGAGAAAATAAAACAAGAAATTGAAAATAAAGAGCTTGAAGATCTTAGTGCCAATTTAAAGCAGTCTTCACAATATGCTAGAAGCCTAATTGAAGCTTCTACTGACCCAATGGTTACCATTTCATTAGAAGGTAAAATTTTGGATGTCAATGAAGCATCTATAAAAGTAACAGGAGTTTCAAGGTCAAAACTCATTGGTACTGATTTTTCTGATTATTTTACCGAACCCGAAAAAGCCCGTGAAGGTTATAAAAAAGTATTTAAAAAATCAGTCGTTTCAGATTATCCTCTTACCATCCGACATATAAACGGCACATTAACTGACGTTCTATATAATGCGTCTGTTTATAAAGATGATATGGGTCAAGTACTAGGTGTCTTTGCCGCCGCGAGAGATGTGACTTTACAAAAACAAGCTTCAGAATATGCAAGAAGTCTCATTGAAGCTTCTATTGATCCTTTGGTTACCATATCTCCCGAAGGAAAGATTACTGATATGAATGAGGCCATGGTAAAAGTTACTGGAATGACTAGAAATGCACTAACAGGTTCCGACTTTTTTGTTTACTTTACCGATCCCAAAAAGGCAAAAGATGTCTACCAACAAGTGTTTGAAAAAGGTTTTGTAACCAATTATCCATTAACCATTAAGGATCATAAATTGACAGATGTTCTATTGAACGGTTCCTTATATAAAAACGATAATGGCATTGTCCTAGGTGTGGTGATTGTGGCTCGAGACATCACTGAACAAAATAAAATAAAAAGTGAATTGAATGAGGCAAAAGTATTTGCAGAAATG
>JBDSHL010000373.1:0-7850 GCA_039918515.1 Saprospiraceae bacterium
CAATGATCCTGTAGAATTAATGAATACATAATCCTGAAGACTTGCATAATTCAATTTCTGATCTTCATTGACTAAGAAAATTTCAGGCGTAAAATTCCAAGGAGTTTCAACTTCAACCCAACTTGAATATCCATCTACTCTAACTTTGAATTCCAACCTATTCAAGTTTCTATCATAGCAACTTATAGTTAATGGAATATCTGTACAAAGATGTTCTGCGTGATGCAACTTTTGTTTGATATTTAGAAAATAAATATTCTTTGATAGAATTGGACTTTGTGAAAAACTATCTATATAAAAACCCGTATAGCCAGGATTAAAAATATAATCGTCAAAAAAATTGGTAACTTTAACTGGAGAATTTCTATTAATAAAATCTCGATACTCATAAGCATTCATACTTCTTCCTGTTAAACTATCAAAAATAGTATGGCATACTACTCTATATAAACTATCACCCAAATAACCTCTAAGATTATGAATCATAGCAGCGCCCTTTTTATAAGTGGTCGTCCCATAAGTGTTTTTATAGGGCATTGGAGACAATGGCAAATAAGCACTGTCATTTACGTGGGCATTAAATAATATAGTGGACAAATTATCTTTTACTTTACTGATAAACCTTTTTCTATCATAGGCATACTCTAAAAATAAATGCGCACAATATTCAGCATTACCTTCTTTAATCCACATATCTCTAGCATCATCCAAAGTAGTTAGGTTTCCCCACCATTGATGACCAAATTCATGTGCATACAAAGCTTCATTATCGGTTAATGTTCCTCCAGTAATTGTACTGATTGGATAAGCCGTGTTGGTTGGATGTTCCATAGCCCCAACTGTAGTCGCTACAAAACCGATTCTTTCAAATCTATAGTGCCCAAACCAGTATTCAAATGCATCTAACGCTTCAGGCAATTTAGCAAATTTTACCTTCATTGTATTTAATTCACTCGATCTTGCAATTAAATCAATTGGAAGGTTAGCATTGCCGATTGAAGTAGTGATACTTCTATCTACAACATAATCCGATACTGCAAAATTGGACAAGTATGTAGGTATCTCATTGTCCATTCTGTAATGTCTTTGAACTGCAATTGGACTTAAGCTATCTTCAGAAACAAAATGACCTACACAATAAGCGCGTGACGGTGAAACAGACGTTACATGATAATCATAGGTAGATCTTTCAACAAAATTATCAAAACATGGAAACCACACTTTTCCAAAATTTGGAGGAGTTGTACTTAATCCAATTCCTAAATTGTAAATATATTTATCGACAAAATAAACGCCTCCCCACACTGGATCACGGCTTGGAATTCCATGATAAAAGATCTCGACCGAAGTTTTCGAATCCTTTGTTAACTTCTCACCAAAAAATAAAACAATTATACTTTTATCATAATTAAAATTAATCTTATTTCCTTTGTACAAAATTGAATCGACTGAAAGATCTTTCAAATCCAAGGTCATACTCTCTAGGTCATTCAATTTAGTTCGAAAACTCACAAGGGTATGTGCAGAAATACTTTTAGCACTAACCTGGGTTACATTTAAATAAATATTATAATTGCTGATATCTATTGAATCACTTCTTTTATTTGAATTCTCTATCATCAACAATTCTTCTTGAGTAGGCTCATGACGCAAAAAGGCACTGTTGTTCATTAGCGCGTTGTGACATCCAATATTTAATTCGAGAGGTTGGGCATTAGAAATTTTACATATAACAAATAATGTTAATATGATAAATACTTTGTTTTTCATAAAAGAAATTTAAGGATACAAATATCTTAAGAATCTTTCACTTTGACCTTAGCCATTTTTTGCAAAGGCCTAATTGCAAGCAATAAGGCTATAACTATGAGCAAAAAGGCCAACATAAATGAAGCTCCTGGGAAATAATAAGACGACCCTGGTATGGACATAACTTGAAAGATTCCAGTCATAATTATAGGTCCAAGTATAGCAGTAAAACTCATCAATGAAGTTAAGCCTCCTTGTAATTCACCTTGAGCATTCGCAGGAACCTGATTCGAGATTAAACCTTGTATTGAAGGACCTGCGAGACCACTGAATGAAAAGGGAATAATAAATACAAACATAAACCAACCTACAGGAGCAAAAGCATATCCTAAATACCCTATCATAGCTGCTGCAAAACCTATATATATGGATTTGTATGGTCCTAATTTGGGGATTAAAATCCTAGTTAATCCACCTTGAACAATAGCCATTGTAATTCCAACGAAAGCCAATGAATATCCAATCATTGTGTGATCCCATTTGAATTTATGAATGGTATAGAATGACCAAGTACTTTGAAGTGAATAATGTGCTAAATAAACCATGAATAAAATCAATACAAAATCCTTCAATATTGGATATTTTATCAATACTTTTAATGTTCCAAAAGGATTGGCTCGACGAATTGAAAATGTTCTTCTATGTTCTTTAGAAAGTGATTCTGGCAACACAAAATATCCAAAGGTGAAATTCATTAATGCCAAAAAAGCTGAAGCAAAAAAAGGAACTCTTGGGCCATATTGACCTAATACTGAACCTAGTAATGGTCCAATTATAAACCCTAATCCAAATGCCGCTCCAATCAATCCAAAGTTTTGCGCTTTCTTATCAGGTTCACTTAAATCTGCAATAAAGGAACTTGCAACGGAAAAGGAAGCTCCAGTAATTCCAGCAATAATTCTTCCGACAAATAACCATTCAATAGTTGGTGCGAATCCTTGAATTAAGTAATCTAAGCCAAATACCAATAAGGTAACCAATAACACTGGTCTTCTTCCATATTGATCGCTAATTCCACCAATGATAGGTGCACAAACAAAAAGCATAATGGAGTAACTTGACATCAGCCAACCTGAAATACTTGATGCTGCATTCAAATTCTTTCCAGTTATAGACATAATCAACTCCGGCAAAATTGGGATAATGATACCCAAACCAATTACGTCTAAAAGAACTGTAATGAAAATAAAAATAAAAGCCTTTTTCATCGAGAAGGGGCAAATCTATGAAAATAAACTCACATTGACTGCTTGAAAATAAGGTACCAAAAATGAAATTAATTTTACAAAAACATCATTTTAAATATTTTTTTTAGACCTTTGTCAATTATTAAAATATTTATGAAGAATTACTACTTACTTTTAATTATTTTCTATTTTTTTATTTTTGTTGGGGCCAATTCAATACTATGCCAAAAATCTATTCCACAGTCAAAAGGTTCAGAATCCACTAAAACCCAATTTCCTTACAAGATAGATTTACAAGATGCAGATAATCAAAAAATTAATTCTTCAAAGCTGTTTAAAAATTTAAAAACACCTATCGTTTTAGTTTTTTGGCTTACAACTTGTGGCCCTTGCAAAATGGAATTGACAGCCATAACAAAAAAATATGCCCAATGGCAAAAAGAAAAGAAATTTAAACTTTATGCCATCTCTACTGATTTTCAAGAAAGAACTCCACAATTTATTTCTAGGGTAAAAGAAAGTCAATGGCCATTTCAAGCCTTTCATGATATAAATCGAGAATTCTCAACAGTTATGCCAGGAGAATTGAACGGACTTCCACAAGTTTTTGTACTCGATCGCAAGGGGAATATCAAGTATCACCATCGCAAATATTCTACTGGTGACGAAGATATACTCTTTGAAGAAATTAAGAAAGTGAAATAATTACTTCCTATTCCTTTACAAATTTTATCATTTTGGTTTCGCCTTCTTCAATAATTGAAACAAAATAGATTCCTGCGGCTAAATTTCCTATTGACAATTTGATCCGGTCCTTTTCATTATAGACAAATTCATTTTGATCTATTTTTTTGAAATTAACATCAAACAATTCTAGAAGAACAAAAGCATGATTTTTGAATTTATGCTCAATGAAAATTTCTGAATTCGCAGGATTCGGATAGAGTTTCCAATTTTGTCCTGAGCCTAAACTTGCACTTGCCCAATTGCTTTCAATAATCTGGTTATTTGAATCAAATAATTTAACTTTATAATAATAAGTCTGATCTTTACTAATCTGATCATCGTTATAGGAATTAATAATTTTTGAAGTGGAATAAATTAATTGCTCCGGACTCGATCTTAATTTCCTTATAATCTCAATATGCTCAATACTTAACTGTGTTTGATAATTCCATTCTAACTGAATGTGATCAGATTCTACACTCGCAAATAATTTAACAAAACTATTATCTAAGGTAGAAATTCCAAACAGTTGTTCTTCTGTCATTGGCAAGCAAGTTGGCGGTAGATTAAAAGCCTGCACTCCGTCATCTCTTAAAAAAGGACTCCCTTGGTTCGCAGAGAAACCTAATCCTCTTCTGGCAAAAACATTCCAAATAATACATGCATTCACACCACCATTAAGAATCGTATCCGCTTTAAGAATTGCATTCCTCGCATCTACAAAACCTGGATTGCACACTTGAATTTTTAATCCACTCATAATTAAATTAAATGCTTTGATGTTGCCTCGATTGGACGTATTAAGATAGATGTCTGGCTCAAATCCATATTGCTTAATTAAAGCCCAGGTCATATCCCAGATCATAGTACACCAAATGAATCCAACCCCATGAGGAATTGAATATCGAACCTGATCTAATAAGGATCCATAAGTAACCGGATTAATATTCATATCAACTTGATATGGATACGGGCGTATTCCAACTGCAATATTGGATTGCCTACTTGGCCATGTACCAATTCCCCTATTCTGATAAGCAATATCACTAGCCTTCATGGTCATTGCTAAAGCGAAATAATCACTCCATCCTTCACCACCCTGTTCGGCATTTGTTAGACAAGTATTGTTGTTTGGTCCTCCTGTTAATCTTATTGAAATTCCATGGGTATACTCATGCGCAATAATTCCTCCATCAAAATCAGCATCGACCAATTGTGGCAAAGTATTGCTAAATCTTCCGATACTGGGTAAATTATTTAAAATCTCTTGATAATCTGATTGACCAATACAAATTACTGGAATAGTGACCATACTACCATAGGTTCCTGTAGGAAGTGAAATGGGGTTTCCAGAAGTATTCATTCCAATAACAACCGCTATTGCTCCACTCAGTTGTGCTTGTAATGCTTTATAACTTGGTTCGCAATTACCATTTTCAATCAAAGCAATTCCTCCACTAATTATACTTAATATTGGATCACATGCATCATTCAAATTATTCAAGCCATCCATTACCTTTATATTGTTAGTAAAAACATTTGGAATTTTTCCTCCAAAAGCTGCTCTTGCAAAAATATAAGATTTACCATTGGCTTTATACTTATATGCTGAGCTTGGAAGTAATGTAATATTAACTTGTTGATTCAAATAGCTTTTAAGTAAATCTCCATTCTGTTTGGAAATATTCACTATAGGAATTCCAACGCCAGAAGAAAATCCTCCCATTACCGACGGCTCATTATCATCTACATTACAGACGATCATAGCAATCGCACCTGCAAATTGACAATTAATTATTTTTGAATTCAAATTACATATTCCTTTATCTAAAAGCGCAATTTTCCCATTTAATTGCAATCCATTAATTAAATTATTACAAGCCTGTGTGGGAAAACCACTTCCATCATTAACCAGAATTATTTCTCCGGAAAGAGGTGCCAACAAAATAGGACTAATGGCAGAATGTACAACTACCATTTTAGATACCACTGGAGATTCAACTGTTAAGGTATCATAAGTGGGAACCTGCCAAGCATACATTTGCATTCTTCCAGGAAATCCATCTTGCGGACAAGAATAATTAGCATTATTTCGGGAACCATTAATATTATCTAATCCTTCTGCTATAACATTATCCAAATCCAATCCACCTTTATTAAAGTTGTTGTATTGAAAATTTCCTGCAGCTTCAGTAAATCCATATTGGTACCACACATCATGCATAATATTATTCCAATAAAACAAATTGGTGATTGAGGAATTTTTATTCAATGGCGGAGTCAAACTAGTATCATATGAAAAATCAAAATTCAAATTGACACCGCCAAAAGCTCTTGCAGCATCTCCTCCAGTAGGTAGATTGTCTCCATCCATGTCTTCATATGCATCAACATTATTTCCTTCACTTGATTTATAATTAAACTGTCCATCATTGTGCCATCCAAGTGGACTTGCATTCGTTGCTTTCATCCAAGGTGAATTAATCAAGCTTCGGGAACCATGGTAGGGACTTTCAATAGGTATCGGAAAAACTCTGTAACACGAATTAGAAAAAATTAAATGATTATTTTCTTCTAGACTAAAATTACTCTTTAATTGATCTAATCCAATATCAATTCCGCAATTCAAATTAGCATTTCGTTCATCTAATACTTCTCCAGTCTGAACTTCGACAAATGCATCCCATGATTCCGCTGTTTCATTTCGTTCTAAGATCATTCGCAACGATTGATGAAGTACATTGTCCTTCATATAGTAACATTCCTGCACCGACAATTTACTTTTGGATTTTCCTGGTAATTCGTACTCCACAAATTCAGGATTCTTTCTAGTTCTGATTACTATTTTTTCAAAACTTGAAAAAACCTGATGTGTTTTTAAATAACTTGTAATAAGCGTTTGGGTCGACTTTATATTTCTTGAAGATGTTTTAATCAATTTATCGAAACATGGCTTTTCAATATGAGCATGAATTACTTTTTGATCTTTATTAAGATGGATATTGGAAATAAAAGGATACACAGGATTCCCTTGAATAATTTCTTGAATATAATAATGAGTTAAATTAAGAATTTCATCATAGTAGGTTGATTGAAC
Source organism: Saprospiraceae bacterium (assembly GCA_039918515.1). Lineage (GTDB taxonomy): Bacteria > Bacteroidota > Bacteroidia > Chitinophagales > Saprospiraceae > Vicinibacter. The sequence goes on from JBDSHL010000373.1 coordinate 6,820, forward strand.
TCTATATTCCGCCTTATTCCAAATTGGGTAATTCGAACAAAGCACTTTTTGAATCTGATCAGAATTTGATTGTGCACTTAAGAATTGCATCAAAAAAATAAGAAATATGGCGTTTTTCATTATTTTCTTTTTACACTTTAAAAAATGATTAAAAATAAATTATTGAATTTTATTCAAATCAATATTCTATGTAAGTTTTGAAATTTCAAAAATCAATTACATTGCAAAAGCTAAATTTATTGCTATTTTCTATATAGTACACTTGAATTTCTGCAAATATAATTAAATTATTTCGACATAAAAAAATCATTTCGCCAAAAATCTAACTTTATTGCGAAATTCAATAAATTAACAATTTCTCACCCCCTTATAATTATATTAATAAACATAAAAAAAGAGGAATCCACTCGACGGAGTTGGATTCCTCTTGATATATATAAATGTTCTATGTTCCTACTCTACTATAATCATTTTGTTGGTCTTTGTACTCGTCTCATAGTCTAATTGATAATAATACACGCCTGATCCAACGATTTCTGATTTGCCTATATTCCATTCATTGTATCCTTTCTCCAGATTCTTTATCTGTTTAAAAAATACTCTTCCTGTCACATCATAGATCGTCATGGTTACTTCTCCTTTATGTGGAAGTAACATTCCTATTGTTGTTGTTTGTTTCCAAGGATTGGGCTCATTCTGTATGACAATGAATTCGCTGCTGTTGCCATTGTAATTGCGCAACTGTATCTTCCCTTCTTCTCCAGTCTTATCAACACTTATCGCTTGTGTGATCCCTGAATTCAATTGAAGTAAGTCTCCTATCTTTCCTTCCACTTTAGATTTAATCTTCAATACAAATATATGCTCATCATTTTTGGCTAATTCACTGTTCCAGCTCATCGCAATCTTTCCTTCCAGTATATGATTCACATTGTAATTCTCCTCTCCAAAATGTTGTGCTTTATTTCCGATTATTTCCACAATTTCTCCAAGACTTGGATTCACTTCAAGCGTTAACTGGAATCCCTGAA
>JBDSHL010000374.1:0-5379 GCA_039918515.1 Saprospiraceae bacterium
AAACTTAGCAATTGAATTTGAAACACAGGTTCTAACATTAATCTGAAATTCCCTTTGCAATTCGGAAAGCAATACTCCATTTCTATATTCTTTAACACAATATGCAATAAGATATTGGGTTATATTAGGAACAACAAAACCTGTCATTCTGCCATTACTATTTGAAATATTTAAGGCCGGAGTTCCACCAATCATATCGTTAACAGTATAGGGAGATTTAAAAATTACTGGATCATAAGGAGGAGCTGATGGAGTTGCTGGTCTCGGTACGGCTTGATCTGCTCCAGTTAGTGGTGGACACATTTGATAAACCAATGAATCACCATCTTCATCTGTTGCTTGCAAATTAAAATCTAGTGGAGAATCTCCACACACATAAATAGGAGGCCATTTATTTAGAAGCGGGCTGCTATTGCACAAATTTAAACTAGCAGAATAGATTCTCACTGTAAAAGTTGACCCAACTGTTAATGGATTTACGATATTCGAAATTGTAAAATTCCTACAACATCTTTGATAAGCAAGAATGTAGCCTTCCATTATAAAAGGAAGTGTAAGGGTATCTTTATATGTTGTAGTATGAACACATATATCTCCACCAATAAGTCCACAATTGTTGCTTATCACTTCATTTAAGGTGTCATCAGGTCTGAATTGCATATTCAATACTCCAAAATTTCCTAATTCTCTTCTAAGATTACCCAAACCATCATAAATTCCCAATGCTGCAGGGTCATCAAATTGTGCACCTGGATTACCATTTATACAATCACGCCTTACTGAAAGCGAAATCTCATATTGGTCATTGCCGATACAACGATAAGTAATATCTCCTCCAACGATATGAGTAGAATAAGCGTTATTTTGGATGAAAAAAGCGATGAAAAAACTAGTTAGTAAAAGATAATTTTTTGATGTTCTCATTTTACATGTATTGAATTACAAATTTCAAAAAAGATCCCTTAATTCTACTTATAGTTTATTATTTAGAAACCTATTTAGGGACAAAAAATAGCTCTATTCTGTAAAAATAATGAAGATATTGGAATTCGATTCAATAATTTTTTCTGAAAAAATTATTACTCCCAATTTCGATATTCTGAAGTTTGGTTGAACACCACTTGCAAAAGGTCTATTTGATCACTGTTAAGGTCTACATTTCTTCTGGACATTACGGCCTTCGCGGTCTCAAGGAATGGTTGCATTTTAAATGTCGAGAATCCGCTTGCACCGCCCCATGCAAAATCAGGAATAAATTGCCTTGGGAATCCTGATCCAAATACATTGGCTCCAACACCCACAACTGTTCCTGTATTGAACATTGTATTAATTCCACATTTGGCATGATCGCCCATTATTAGTCCACAAAAAATACTTCCAGTTTTAGTAAAATTATTCGTCGTGTAACTCCATAATTTAACTTCAGAATAAGTGTTTTTTAAATTAGAATTGTTTGTATCCGCACCAATATTACACCACTCTCCAATTACAGCATTTCCTAGAAATCCATCGTGTGCTTTATTGGAATTAGAATGAATGACTGAATTATTGACTTCACCTCCAACTTTGCAATTGGGTCCGATGGTAGTAGGTCCATAAATTTTTGAAGAGATTTTTAATACTGCATTTTCGCATAATGCAAAAGGGCCTCTTATTACAGTACCTTCCATTACTTCTGCATTTTTGCCTATATATATTGGTCCTTTACTTGAGTTAAGAATACTGCACTGAACTTTTGCTCCTTCTTCAATAAAAATATGATTTCCAATAAATTGATTGTTGGATACTATGGATTGAGAAACTCTGTTTTTTGTAATTAAATTATAGTCCTTGATGAGTTCTTCTCCATTTTTACCAAAAATATGCCAGACAAATTCAATACTGTCCGTTTTTTCATCCAGAATGACTCTTTTGTTTTTTAATAAGTATTCTGACAAAGTATCATTGTAATAGTGCTCTATAAAATCCTTGCAAGTTTTTTCATTCAATTTTATGGCGACTATCATATTCTTATGATCTACCAAGAGTTCTCCGGAATTAAGAGATCTTATTTGAATTATTACATTCTCTGATGGAAGAATATTTCCAGAAATTAGAATGTTCTCTTCACCAATAATACATGGAAATAATTTATTTAATTCAGGTCTACATAAATGCGAAACTTCTGATGATAAATACTGTGACCACTTTTCAGAAATTTTTAAAATTCCAATGCGCAGATCTGCAACTGGTCTGGTTGAACATAATGGCCAAAAGTTCTTCGAGGAAAGCGGATCAATGAGTATGCAATTCACTAAAAATGAGGATTTGAATAAGCAAATGTAATCTTATTCTATTCCATTGAAAAACGAAATTAGGATTCGCTCTATTCAGCCTTTGCAGGCTTAGAAAATTTCTTATTGAACTTATCAATTCTACCAGCTGTGTCGATGAATTTCATCTTACCTGTGAAGAATGGATGTGATTTGCTGCTTATTTCAAGTCTTACTAAAGGGTAGTCATTGCCATCATCCCATTTGATGGTTTCTTTAGTTACTGCACAAGATTTGGTAAGAAATGCCTCGTTACAAGAGAAATCTTTAAATACAACAAATCTGTAGTTAGAAGGATGAATATCTTTTTTCATGACGTAGACCTTAAAATTGGGATGCAAATATACGACAAAGCATTGAATTTGCAAGCCAGTATTAAAAAATTGCTATAAAAGCGTTTGAATTAATTTATCGGCGTTGAGTCCATCTGCTTCAGCCTTATAATTAAGTACTATTCTGTGTCTTAATACAAGCATGGCAATAGCCTTAACATCTTCAATATCAGGACTATACTTTCCAGTAATGGCGGCATGACACTTGGCACCTAAGACTAAATTCTGTGAAGCTCTTGGGCCTGCTCCCCAGGAAACATAATTATTTACTTCCTTGGTTGCTCGTTCTGTATTTGGACGAGTTCGCGTAGCCAGATTAACGGCGTAATTCAAAACATTCTCGGCAACAGGTATTTTTCTAACCACCTTTTGAAAAGTCAAAATCTGATTCGCATTCAATACTGCTCTAAGGTTAATTTCCCTGTCAATTGTCGTCTGTTTGACCACTTCTAACTCCTGCTCATAGCTAGGATAATCAAGAAAAATATTAAACATAAATCGGTCAAGCTGAGCTTCAGGAAGTGGGTAAGTGCCCTCTTGTTCGATAGGATTCTGAGTGGCAAGAACGAAAAAAGGAATAGGAAGGTCATGTCTTTGGCCAGAAATGGTCACGTGTCTTTCCTGCATTGCCTCGAGTAATGCTGCCTGTGTCTTAGGAGGTGTTCGGTTGATCTCATCTGCCAGAACTATATTGGCAAATAAAGGGCCTTTATTAAAATGAAAATGCCTGTCTTCACCCAGTACTTCTGAGCCAGTAATATCTGAAGGCATAAGATCTGGAGTGAACTGAATTCGCTTAAAACTTAGGTCGAGTACTTGTGATAAAGTATTAATTAGCAAAGTCTTAGCGAGTCCAGGAACTCCAATCAATAGACTGTGGCCATTGCTAAATAGCGAAATTATACTTGCCTTAATGACTTCTTCCTGCCCTACTATGACTTTAGAAATTTCTTGTGAAAGTTCTTTATAGGATTGTGCTAAAGCGTCTACTGCTTCTATGTCTGACTTATAATTCATGGATTGTATGCTCTTCTTGAATAGGCAAAAGTAACACTTCAAGGAGCTAAAAGATTAGGAAAACAACAAAAATATCTAAGAATGTACAAGAGTCAAAGCTTGTACACTTTAAATAACTTCTACTTTATACCGAATTAGTCAAAGTACAAAAGCTTCTTTTATTAAAAACAAATTATCTTTATATTCCTTTAAATTATTAAACAAACAATAATTGTCATTTTTTCTATTTTTATTATAAAACTAAATCGCACGTGAAGCATTTTAAATTTCAAACCATTCAACAATATATTGAACTTGCTCCAAACGAATCTAAGAAGGCATTAATTGAAATTAGAAATATTATTTCAAAAGCCGTTCCAGATACTATTGAATGTATTAGTTACAACATACCTTGTTTTAAACTCAATAAAAAATCTATCTTCTTCGCTGGTTATAAAAATCATGTGAGTGTCTATCCAGCACCTAGCAATGCCGAAGAATTTAAAGAAGAACTTTCAACTTATAAGGGTGGTAAAGGAACGGTGCAATTTCCATTGAATGAGGAGTTGCCTGTTAAATTAATTGCAAGAATCGCGAAGTTCATCTTTAAAATTTGATCATTGATTAAAATCAAATTACATATTCCAATTGACTAAAGTTAACTTATATTTTTAATTTTACTACTGTTGTTGGAAAATAAAATTTACTTATGAAATTTTATAACTATTTAAGAAATGAAGTTTTTCATGAGTGTGAAACAATACATTAATTTTTTGCCACGAAGGCACAAAATCACTAATATTAATACGTATTTCATTAACTTATAAAAGCGGAATCGGAAATATCTGGGAAAAATGTATGATCTTTTAAAATTATTTTAACTTAGATTCTAAGACCCTATCTGCAATTTTTTTTCATGTCTAAATAGTTAACAAATTCTTTAACTATTCAGTCTTCGAATGTTTTTGTCATGATTTTTGCAGCAATGGCAAAAATTCATGCCAAAAACAAGCTCGTTCACTATTAAAAACGATGGATTACGTCCATTTCTAAAAATATTATACTTCTCTGGAGTATTTTTTAATACATAACTGAATAGTTATCAAATTTCTACTTCTTTCATATGCAATACATTTATAAACCCAGAATAAATTCTAACCTTCAATGTAGATTAACCTACAAACAGGTTTAACTTTTAAAGCTAATAGAAAAGAAAATATTTCAAAAGAAATATCGGATCAATATAGAATGCGAGATTATTCCTGATAACTAATTTCCACTTCTTTGCTTGCACATCTGGATTGACAAGTTAGAATCCATCCTGCTTCTATTTCGCTTTTGTCCAAGGCGAGATCTGAATCCATGATAACTTCACCTTTATGTAGCTTAGCAATGCAAGTCGCACATGCTCCTGATGAACAGGAATAAGGGGGTTCAAATCCATTTCGGATTAGTGCATCTAATATTTTTTCACCCGGATTGGTTTCAACTTTACTTTCTATATTTCCTAACTTAAATTTTAAACTAGCAGAGGGTAAGAACTTATCTCTTTTATTAGCTTCATCCGTAACATTTGTAAGTGTGCTGAAGTACTCTTTGTGAATATGCTTTGAATCGATATTAGAATCAATGAGTATTTTTTCAGTTTTCAAAATAAAGTTACCTGGTCCGCATAGATAGAATTCTTTTTCTTTATTTTTATCAATACATTCTTCGAATAATTTATGAATCATTTCAGC
>JBDSHL010000375.1:0-5102 GCA_039918515.1 Saprospiraceae bacterium
ATACCTAATTGTACATTTCATTCTACAATATATTCATAAGAAATTACCTTAGATTAATAAGCCATTATTCTATAAGATAAAATTCTTAGAAATCTAAATTCTATCTTATCAAAGTAACATCTCCGAATAGCTTCTCAGTTTCTCCGTTTTTCCATTCAACTTCTACAACCCATACATAAACTCCGGGAAGAATATCAACGTTTTTAAATATACCCTTCCAGCCATTAAGGGGTACATTGGGTTGAAAATGTTCATTGGTCCACACCATTTCTCCCCAACGATCAAAAATCTTCATGTAGCGAATTTCTTTATAAGAATCATCTTTGACTGTTGGATAAAAATAATCATTAAGACCATCTCCATTTGGACTAAAAACATTTGGAACCCAAATTCCTCTTTCTTCAACTTTAATTCTAACGGTTGCAGTTGCTGTACAGCCATTTTTATCGACAATATTTACCGTAAACGTATTGTCTTTTTGCAATCCTTTTGTTTTAGGATATGGACAATTGTTACAATCAAGATATTCTGCTGGCGACCAATTGTAGCTCACTATTTGATCAGTTGGAATGGAGTACTTTGGCAATAATTCATATTTATCTCCTACAAATATGCGTACATCGGGTTGAATATCTATTACAATAGGTGATGGTTCTATTACTTCTACTTCCTGTAATACTTCGCATCCATTATCATCAATAACTTTCACCGTATGTTTGCCGGTTGATAGTTCAATAGGCGCATTATTGTTTACAGAAATTCCATCTATGAAATAACTGTAGTTTGGTTTGCCTCCAATGATTTTTAAAATCGAAAGTTGTCCTGGTTCTTCTATACATTTGGGTTGATTTACATCTACTTCAATACTTGTTGGAACATTATTGTCTCTTCCTACTAAGATTTTATTTGTTGAGATGCATCCATTTGTTAAATCGGTTACTGTTATGATGTATTCGCCTTCCTTACTTACCTTTGTAGTAAGTCCATTAGTACCACTCACTATGGTTCCATTGAGTGTACTCCAACTTACCTTGAAATTATTTTGAGGGGTGAGAATATTACCTTGAAGATCGACTTCTTTTAATTTACAAGTTAACAAATCAGCTGGGTCAATTGTAACAGAAGGTTTGTTTAAATTTTCCAGCACTTCTATTGTATCCGTTTTCGAGCAATTATTTGTCAGATCAATAATTTCCAAAATGTATTTTCCTATTGTGGTTACATTAGCTGTGCTTTGATTACTAATAATCTTTCCATTAAGGTCTTTCCATGTATAGCTTATATTATTACCAACACTAGATCCCTTTGAATCCAAGGTTGCTGTTGTCTTAACGCATGTCAATATATCTGGAGAGGAAGCTATCGCTATTGGAATAGCTTTATCTTCATTAATTTTAATATCTTTCACACTGATACAAAAATTCTTGTTGTCTGTTACAGTCAATTGATAACTACCTGCCGAACCAGCCTTTAGCGTTTTTTGATTGGTAGTTGATAAGATTAATCCATCCTTAGTGTTCCACGCATAACTGTAGTTTAGTCCTTGGGTATTATTTTTTACATCCAATAAAAGATCTGTGGTATTGCAATTCCAAGTCAGATCATTTCCAAGGTCTATAAGTGGAGCTATAGTATCAATATCAATCTTCACTGTTGAGCTTGTTTTACAACCATTGACAGCATCTTCAACTTCTATTATATAGGTGCCTGGAGCACTTATTGTCGGCGTTAATGTGTTCTGATTGGTTATCGGATTATTCTGTACTGAAGACCATAAATACTTCAAGGGATTTCCAGAAGTTGAATTGGCTATTGCATCAAGCTGAAGGGACTTAATTTTACAATTCAAAATAGCTGGATTGCTAATTACAACAACTGGAATATTGAGATCTGGCTTGATAATAAGTTGCTTGGTATCCATGCAACCATTAAAGGTGTCAATAATAGTCAATGAATAAATTCCTGCTGTACCAACCTTGAGTGTATTGGTTCCTTGTCCAGAGATTATTGTTCCATTACCTGTCCATATATATTTTAAATTTCCATAGTTTGAGGACTTGCTGCCGTCAATTGATTTTTGTGAGTCTTTACATGTGAAGATAGAATCAGAAATTAAAGCAACAATAGGTTTTTGTTTATCTTCAAAGATTTGAACGCTGTCTGAAACAAAGCAATGTCCAATAGTATCTTCAACTTCAATATAATATTTTCCTGGTTTGTCTACTGATATCGAATTAGTGAATAGTCCAGAAACAATATTGCCATTTTTGCTAGTCCAATTAATTTTTGCATTTACAGCTTTTATTGAAGCGTTAATTTTAGAAGTTGGCAATGCACAAGTTATTAGATCAGCTTTGTCAATTAATAATTCCGGATAAGATCTATTGTCAACAACATCAATTGAATCAGAGACTTCACAGTTGTTAAGGATATCAGAGACTTTAAGAGAAATCTTTCCTCCTGACGATATTTTTTTATCAAATAATCCTGAATCTATCTGTATTTTTCCCCCTAAATTCCACTCATAAATATATTGTCCATTTTGAAATTCTTGCTTGGCCATCAGATTAAACTCAGTGGTATTGCAATCTAATACCAGATTATTTCCAAGATCAATTTTTGGATAATCTTTATATTCCTTTATATTCCAAAAAACGACATCTTGACATTTAGATTTTTTGTCGGTAATGATAAGCTTAACTTCTCCTCCCATATCTATATCTATGGTTGACAAGTTCGTGTATGTTTTTAGATCAGGTGTAATCCATGTCCATTCATAAATTGCAGTATCATTAGGTGATGATATAAGTGTTGCAGTAGGTTTAGAACAATTGATTAAGGTATCACCTGTAATTAATCCTTTTGGAAGGCTAGCATCACCATCCACTTTGACAGTTGCTAGGAATTCACAACCTGTAGCTTTATCAATGACTTTTAAGCTATATTTATCTGGATTTATTGCTTTTGCAAAAGGGGTACCTTGGCCAGATATAATATTATTGGCGGGAGACCAGATGTAGTCATAGGGTCCTTTACCACTGATGATTACACCTGTCAGTAAGAAAGTATCTTTATTGCAATTTGCTTTACCTGAAACTTCCAGCATGCCTTCTAATTTTTCGTCAACATTGATTTCCACTTCAGCCTCATCTTCACAATGTCCATTCTTAGCATCATAAGTTATTTTACAAGTATAGATACCGTTGCCTTTACCTTTAATTACGCTCCCAAAATTCTGAATAATGGTTGCTCCATCTTTAGCTGACCAAATAAACTTTGTGTTAGGGCTATTAGGATATTTGGAAACTCTTGCATCCACAGTGTACTCTTCTGAGGCGCAAGTTGGTTCAGGAAAGACCTTCAATTTCGCTTTTAAATCAACAATTTCGACTTCAACTTCATCGTCGTCATGACATTTTTCAATGAGTTCAATGTCATCAATTCCAAATCCGCTGGTAGATCCATTTGCTTCCCGTAGACATAAAGTTGTAGAAGTGCTGTTGGCAACAAAACATACTGAAAATGTAGGCCACTGACAAGCTAATACATAAGGTGTTTGTCCAAGTAAGTTACCATTTGCATAAGCTTTAATGTAAAAAGAAGCTGTCACCTTATCGAACTTCGTATAATTAAATTTGAAAAGAAACACTTCTCCTGGCTTCGTTTGAACCGTTTGACACCACATAGCTTCACCAGGTGTTCCTGAGGCATGGCCTATAAAAAAATCACCATTACCAGAACATCGGTAATTTACATTAAATGCAGTTGCGTTGTCTCCGATTCCATATTCTTTTTTTGCAAGATTTCCATTAGGTTGAACATATGTAAAATCTGTCGTATAACCAACTGGACCTGCTTCAAAATCACCATTAACGATAAGATTACCACTCATAGATTCTGCTTTCAACTTGTATTTATAGATACCAGGAGGAAGGGTCACCGTCGGAGTTAAGGAAAATGGATCATCCAAACCCGTCTTAGGGCTCCACTCGAAATCGGCTGGATAGTTTGTATTTATACTACCCTTAAGTTGAAGAATCTCGTTTGGATCGCAAGTAAAAAGGTCAGGACCTGCATTGACATCGAGGTCACAACCTCCTTGAGACCAGCTTGGTTTGGAGCTGATTAATAGTAGAATTATGGTTAAAATAAAGCTGAATTTTTGTAAATCTTTCATTTAATTTGATTTAAGCTGTATATAATAACTGAAAAATAGGTTTATATTTCTATAATATTTGTCAAATATAAGGACTTTATATGGATTATTATGTAACATGGGTAAATTTTAATATTTAGCAGCTTTTACAGTGGCTGGTTGTCGCCCGTCTGACCCATTAGTAATATTTGAAAGGCAAATATCATTTAGAAAATTAGCTGGAATTCGAGAAAAGTACTGGATTTAAATCAAAGCAGTTTTGCTCTAACATCCTACTTTAGATTATTAACAACCTAAAGCTCAAGCTGGAAACTTAAACAGAATGTAATTTTGAACGAACCTATGTGGTTTCTTGATGTATCATGTTCAGTTGAAATTTACCCAAAAGTTAAAGTTGGAAACTTGAACAGGAATAATGGTAATTTTTATTTGGGTTTAGTAATTCAACAAAACTTTTTTGCTAAGCAATTGATTATCTCCTCTAACCATAAATAGTAAGATATGATTTCTATATTTTTCGGCTTCAATCAAAATATTGTTCTTTGAATTAATAGTTTTATGTTCAAGCAACTGACCTTCTAAATTGTAAATTTCTAAGGAGTAATTTTTATAAGAATTATCTATGTCCCAGTATACATTAATTTCACCGGTAAAAGGATTTATGTTTGCTTCTAAAACGTTTTGTTTCTCCTTTGGATTTAAATGAGTTGCTTTATTTTCTAATTCTCGGAAATTGAAATCTACGTTTTCCTTAGATATATTTTTTAATGGTTGAATATCTTCCGCATGTGAACTTTTTAGGAAACTTGAATAAGTCTTAGAGATTGTATCAGGTTTTGTGATGTAAGTGCAAAAATGTCTGCCACTCAAGGTGCTTGTATTGCATTCATTTATATCAGAAACAGATAATGTGAAATCATTTCTCGACGGAAACCAATCAGATAGC
>JBDSHL010000376.1:0-2752 GCA_039918515.1 Saprospiraceae bacterium
TACTTTGATGCGTTGTTTGGTTGGCTTAATAAAGTTAACTCAAGGTGAAATTCAAATTATGGGAGAAGACATTCATGAATCTTCTCATAATTTTTTAAATCAAATAGGATGCATCATTGAGAAACCTGATTTCTATGGATATTTAAGTGCTCAAAAAAATCTTGAACTCCTTGCTTCAATAAGCAGAAACAGCAATGCAAAAAAAAATATTCATACTACTCTTAAATTAGTTGGCCTAATAGGAAGAGAATTAGATAAAGTAAAAACCTATTCACATGGTATGAAGCAAAGATTAGGTATTGCACAATGCTTAATACATAATCCTCAAATTATTATATTGGATGAACCCACCACTGGCCTTGACCCAGAAGGTATTATTGAATTTAGAAACCTAATCATAAAACTAAGAGACGAATTTGGTAAAACTATTTTGCTAAGTAGTCACATTCTGAGTGAAATAGAATTGGTGGCAGATTATATCATTATAATAAATAAAGGTAAATTAATTGCTCAAGGAAATATTGCTGAATTGTTGAATGAAGAAGATATGATTGTTTATCTCGAAACAAATGATAATTTGAAGTGTCAAGCATTATTGGAATCCATATTTTATATATCAATAACGAATCATACAAGTTATTTGAAATTAAAAATAAACAAATTACTCATTCCAACTATTGTTGAAAAACTAATTGAACATAAATTTAAAGTTTATAATTTTGAAGTCAAACGTGGTTTAGAAGAATTGTATCTGAACATTACAAATCATGGTCATGAAACTTCTTAGATTCGAAATTTACAAAATTTTTTCTAAGCCACGAACATATATTGCTTATGGGGCTATATTAATTATTGTTTTATTAATTGAATTTGCTCTTAAAGCTAGTGGGCAAGAATTTTTAGACTTTCTGCTAAATGCTTTCAAAGATAATTTTGAACTTGAAGGAAATATTTTGAATGGTTATTTGGTTTCTTATATTATTTTACAAACCTTAATTATACAGATGCCTTTATTGGTCGCTTTGGTTACTGGAGACCTTATCTCTGGAGAAGCTTCTTCAGGAACAATAAAAATATTATTGACCAAGCCTAATTCTAGGTCATCCATTTATTTCGCTAAATGGCTTGGAGGTGAAATTTATACTATTAGCATAGTATTGTTGCTTGGCTTATTATCATTAACTTTTGGCTTAGCGCTGTTTGGCGATGGAGATTTAATGGTGCTTAAAAGTGATGGCGTCGATATTATACAATCACAAGATTTAATGTGGCGTTTTGGTTTGGCTTTTTGTTTTGCAGTACTAGGACTTAGCGTTATTGCCAGTCTTTCAATGATGATTTCAAGCTTTGTCGACAATTCCATTACTCCAATTATTATAACCATGGCAATTATCATTCTTTTTACGATTATTGGAACATTAGATGTTCCAGTTTTTGATGTCATCCGACCATACCTATTTACGACGCATATGATTGTTTGGAAGAATATGTTCGATCAGAATTTGGATATGAATTTGATCTGGATTTCAACTTTTGCCTTGATATTGCATTCTGCTGTTTTTTATTTTGTAGGGCGATATCATTTTGTCCATAAAGATATTTTGAATTAAATTTATGAAAATACTACCGATTTTCGTCTTGACACTATGGTTATTTAATCTGTCTGCTCAATCGTCCAAACAAGTCATTTATTCTTGTTTTAAAAAATTTGATCTCATCAATTCTTATAAAGCTAAAGTTCATTTGGATTTTGATCTACCGAACATTCAAATGAAATCAAGAGATGCTAAAGTGTATTATAAGAAGCCCAATAAATTCAAAATTAAGTCTTCCGGAATACTATTTCTACCAAAGCAAAATCCATTCGAAAGTTACGAATTACTTAAAGACTCAAGTTCCTATACAGCAGTTTATGTCAATGAAGAATTGGTTCAGGACAAGAAATGTAAGATTATTTTGGTCGTTCCTACTAAAGAAAATGACATTATTTTATGCAAGCTCTGGATTGAGGATAAAAACAGTTTAATTTATAAAATTCAAATGACCACTAAGTCTAATGGTACAATTTTAGCAGATTATTATTATGAACTTCACTCTAAAGTTGGACTACCTGATAAGACTTTTTATGAAATTGAAATGGGCAAATTCAAACTACCAAGAGCCTTAAGTGTTGACCTTAATGTTAAGAAGAAAAAGTCAACTGCTATATCTAAAAATACTGGTACCATCAAAATGAGTTTTTCTGACTACGAAATTAATATTCCAGTTACTGAAATCTGAGGGGTGAGTTTTATTCTGGAATGAAAATCAATTTAATATTAGTTTTTACTCAATAATATTACATTTTAAATAATACTACTTTTTAAATTAGATACTTTTGCAAACTTATCCGAATCTTTCAATATTAAAATTATTTCAACCCGAACTATGCAATAGACTTTTTATTACAAGCCAAAATGCCTGCAAATATTAGCACTTCCTCATATTTTTATCCTCACCATGGGGGTTACCATGTTTGCGGTAAAAATATTCCGGGAGCACTAATCTTTATTGGTCTTTTGGCTATCACAACAAAACTCTATTACATAATTCGGGTTCAACATGGAAGTTAATAGTTTAGTGATAAAATTCAATTTTAATCTTTTACATTTTTAATAATTTATAGTCACTATTCAACCATTTATCAAAAAATACTCCAGAGGAGTATAATATTTTTAGCGATGGATGTAATCCATCGTTTTTAACCCGCTTT
>JBDSHL010000377.1:0-2904 GCA_039918515.1 Saprospiraceae bacterium
CGGAAGTATTGAATTGGGAAGCGCAAGCACTCGTGCGGTAGTGTATTCCAATATACTAATTCTATTATCCGATTATATAATCGCAGCAGTAATGACCGCATGATCTTAGCAGAGAATATATTTAAAAATTTTGGACAACAGCAAGTTTTAAAAGGCGTAACTGTCGAATTTGAATCTGGAATGACCAGTTTAATTATTGGACGATCCGGTGCTGGAAAAACGGTATTGTTAAAGATATTGGTTGGGTTAATTAAACCAAGTTCTGGAAAAGTATGGTTTGATGAATTGGATTTTTATGAATTGGATAAAGTTAAATTGCGAGAATTAAGGATGAAAATTGGGATGTTGTTTCAAGGTTCAGCTTTGTTTGATTCTATGACCGTTGAAGAGAATGTTCGATTTCCAATGGATATGTTTACTGATTTTACAGAACTGGAGAAATCCAATCAAGTTGATTATTGTCTTGAAAGAGTTAATCTGGAAGGCAGTAATAAAAAATTTCCTTCTGAATTATCTGGAGGTATGCAGAAAAGAGTAGGTATTGCTCGTGCTATTGTCCTCAATCCGAAGTATCTCTTCTGTGATGAACCCAACAGTGGACTTGATCCAAAGACTTCAATCGTGATTGATGAATTGATTTCCTCCATTACTAAAGAAAAAAATATTATTACAGTAATTAACACACATGACATGAATAGTGTTATGGAAATAGGGGAGAAGATATTTTTTATTCACGAGGGACTTTTAGAATGGGAAGGAAGTAAAGATGAAGTTTTAAATAGTAAAAATGTAGAATTGGAAGGCTTCATATTTGCATCACCTTTTCTACAAGGTCTAAGAGCAAGAATTAAATAATTAATTTATTTTTGAAATAATAAAATTTAATGGAAAATAAATCTTTCTTTAAAAAATATTGGATTTGGATAGTTGGTTTTTTGCTCATAGGTTTGATCAGTTTAGCCATCATTAAAAGTAAATCCAAGCCGAAGGGCATTGAAGTTGTTACCGAACATGTAAAACGAAGAAATATTAGTGAGACTGTAACCGCGAGTGGAAAAATATTTCCTGAAAAAGAGGTAAAAATTTCCTCAGATGTATCTGGTGAAGTTGTACAATTGTATGTTAAAGAAGGCGATTCCGTAAAGATAGGACAGATTCTTGCAAGAGTTAATCCAGATGCTTATCAGACTGCATTAGAAAGAGGAAGTGCGGGGGTTAATACTGCTAAATCAAATGCAGGGGCTAGTAGAACCAATATACAAGCTGCTAAAGCACAAAGAGATCAAGCCAAAGTGCAACTTGATAATGCTAAAACAAATCTTGATCGTTCTATGCATCTTCTTAAGGATGGAATAATTTCAAAAGCAGAATTTGAAACGGCGGAAACTCAAGTAAAAAATTTGCAAGCCAGTCTAGAATCTGCTGAGGCTAATATTGAATCAAGTAAAAACCAATCTAATGCTTCAAATTATCAGGTTCAGGATGCTCAGGCAATGTTGAAAGAACAAAGAAATAACTTGGAAAGAACTGTAATTAAAGCTCCAGCAAGTGGAATCATTAGCAAACTAAATGTAGAAAAAGGAGAAAGGGTTCTTGGTACAATTCAAATGACTGGAACAGAAATTATGCGAATTGCGGATATCAATGCAATGGAAGTACAAGTTGAAGTGAGTGAGAATGATATCGTAAGAGTAAATGTTGGTGATCCTTGCATAATTGAAGTGGATGCTTATTCTGACAAAAAATTCACTGGACAAGTAACAGAGATTTCCAACAGTGCATCGAATCTATTATCTGGCGGAATTGGAGGAATGTCTACCGATCAGGTAACCAAATTTCTTGTTAAAATTAGAATTAATAAGGAGTCTTATCAGGAATTATTGAGTGGAAATAACTCCATGCCATTTAGACCAGGAATGTCCGCTACAGTTGAAATTAAAACGGATAGTAAAGAATCCATATTAAGTATTCCAATTCAAGCAGTCATCGCATATGATGCTAAAGCAGAAATTAATAAGAAAAAAGAAAAACTCAAAGAAGAAGACAATAAGACTTTGCAAAAAGAAGAAAAACTTAATCTGAATCAAAACGAATTCCATGAAGCTGTTTTTGTAAAAATGAATGATACTGTTGCTAGAATAGATGTTGTAACAGGAATACAAGATGAAAGTTATATCGAAATAAAAGCAGGAGTTGAAGAAAATGCAGAATTAGTCATCGGTCCATATTCTGCTATTTCCAAGGATTTAAAATCTGGTTCTAGAGTCTCCATTAAAAAAGAGAAAAAGGAAGAAAAAAAATGATTTCAAAATTATTTTAATTTGAATATTAGAATTTTAATACTTTTAGCTATAGGAATACATTTCAATACTTTAAGATCTTAAGTCTATTTTATTGAGCTAATTCTTACCTCAACAAAGTTAAAAAAGTAGTAGACATAATATTAGATTTGAGGTCGAGTTTTTAATTTTTAAAGATGAAATAAAATCCTTCAATGCCAAATGGGTCAAATTCCAGAAACTCATCATCCTTGTAGATGGGTATAAATCGTCAAAAGAGTTTTTCTAACTTCGATTTCAGTCAAAACTTGTAATCTCTGTGGTGAGGCAGTCAAGAAAAGGTTATTGAGACAAAGTTTTGAACAGAAATTCAAATGACTTTAAATAGTATAGAATTGGTGGGAAGATTAAGGCTAAAAAATATTGATCTTTATCTTTAAATGTTTCTATTAGACGAGGCAATCTTTTTAAAATGGTAGATAATATTTTAATTTATAACGTTTTACATATATAAATAATTTAATATTTTATTGATTATATTTATTAATTTTCAATGCAATGCCCTTTCATCCTAACAATGAATAACTTTTCATTATTATCTTTGTTGTTATTATTAAGGATGAAC
>JBDSHL010000378.1:0-3269 GCA_039918515.1 Saprospiraceae bacterium
GACTGGTAATTTATATCGTTTAAAGGTTTCTGTTACAGGAACTTCTCATTCTGAAACTTTTACAATCAAGTAATATATTCTGTATAAAAATAGAACTATTCTTGATAAGAAATAGTTTTTGATGAAAGAGGCAAGTCCAGACTAAGATCTGGTCTTGTCTCTTTTTTTTCAATTAATTTGAATCAAGAAGCTAACCAATTAGTTTGTTATTATTCTTCCAATACTTTTTACCGTAACTGCAATAAATTTCTTCACCTTTCTTTATACTTCTTATTGCAACAAGACAAATATTATTTTTATCATCAATAGTTATTATTGAATTTAATTTGAATTTAGTTTTTACGCGACCTTGTGCATCGTTAGCATATTTGGCGTAACATTTTGTATGTGCTGAATCTAATATGAACCCATCAATGGTATTGATGAAATATTGGTCATTTCCAAGTTTAGCACGTTTATTTATTTCATCGTTAGATAATAATTCACCTTTGAAAATCGAAATAATTTCATTTTTACAAATAGGAATGGCAGTGAATAATCCTTGACCTGAATTAGGAATAAAGGATTTATCGATATATAAATATTCAGATTCTTTAGCCTCAATGTGCTCAAAAAATTCAGGATTAATTTGATTCTTTGTTTTAATTATATTAAATATTATTGATCAGTGTATCTTTCAAATTACGTTGGCAAATATGGGCAAATTTCACAATTTATTTATTCCTGATTATTTAAAGCTTAATTGGTTTCGCTTTTCTCATTCATAATCATAAAAATTAATTTGTATGATATCAAGATTTTCACCTACGAAATTTTTATAAAAAATAAGGATTCAGCTATTTCATTTCTATTTTTCCTTTGCTATAATCTAATTCACATAGATATATGTAAAATTCCTTATTCCTTATAATCCCTTATTCTTAATTCCTTATTCCTAATTCCTTATCCCTTATCCCTTATTCCTTATCCCTTATTCCTTATCCCTTATTTCTTATTCCTTAATTCCTTATTCCTGACTCCTAACCCCTGACTCCTAACCCCTGACTCCTAAATCCTTTTTTAATAAATTATACCTTTTATAAGCAAATAAAGTACTTATATTTGTATTTTGAATTGAAAACGCATTAATTTTATTATTAAATTGATAACGTTTGGTAAGCTTAAAGAACTTAAGTATTAATTTAATCATTATGAAATATATTTTATGCTCACTTTCGGTATTCATTGTATTTCAGGCATTTTCTCAGAATCGTAGTTTTGGAACACTTCCTATGGTTGAAAATCCAAACCACAATTCTAATGGCTCTGTTCGATCTAAAGTAGATTCTTCCAAATATCTAAAAGCACTTAAAGTTTACAATAATTTAGTCAATGCCAGAGGAGATTTTCGATATCCAGTTCCTACTTTTAGTATGTCTAGTGGTGATGAATGGGTTGCATATATGGATTACAACAAAATGGAAATTGCAATAGAAAATAAAGCGTTGCAAGTATGTGCTAACTTTGGTGCATTTGAAGAGCCTGCAATTGCTTTTTTATTAGGGCATGAATTAACGCATTACTATGAAAAACATAAATGGAAGAAAGGTTTTGGATCAGAATTTAGTGGGCTTAAGATTGGCTTAAAAATTGATAGCCTATATGATGACGTCTCTAATGAAACTCAGGCAGATTATTTAGGCGGTTTTCTTGCTTATTCTGCTGGATATGGTACTTTCGATAAAGGTTCCGAAATTATTAAAGCATTATACAAAGCCTATAAATTGCCTGATATATTGAAAAAATATCCATCTTTATCTGATCGTCAGACGCTCAGTGTAAGGACTGCGGAAAAACTTAAACAACTGATCCAGGTTTTTGACATGGCTAATTTATTGACAGCCATTGGACATTACTCTGAAGCGTATCAATATTATCGATATGTGTTAATTGAGTATCAAAGTCGCGAAATTTATAATAATCTTGGAGTCACAGCTTTATTAGACGCTCTTCAGTATTTTAATAGTACAGAATTAAAATTTAGATATCCAATTCAGTTAGATCTTCAATCATCAGCTAGGGATGGATCATTATCAATTCAAAAAAGACTAGAATTATTAAGGCAAGCTTTGTTGCATTTTGATGCGGCTATTAGTCTTGATCCTAATTACCCTTCTCCTTATTTAAATAAAGCTTGCGCCTATGCTTTGCTTGGAGATCTTGAGAGGGCTCAATTCTATGGAAATGTAGAAGCAAGAATGATTTCTATGAAAATGAATGATACCATTACGCTTCACAATGTAGATGTATTAATGGGCATTTTGGAGGCAACAAAAGGCAATAAAGATGAAGCTAAGAAATTTTTTCAAGCAGCTTCAAGTGCAGGCAGTGCATTGGCAGAAATCAATTTGAAATTATTAAATAACAAAGATCTTGGAAATGAAAAACTAGCTTTAAGCGTTAAAAAAGAAAATATAGACAATCAAAATTTGAAAAGCATAATTAATGATGTTGAATTTAAAAATACTAAATCATATGGTATTAATGAAATGATCAGATTTAATTTTATTGAATCACAAAATCCATTTCCAAACTCTTTTATATTACAGACAGATAATTCTGGCGCAAGTACTCAATTATATTTTCAATGCACTAACCCAGACTATATTGGATCAACTGCCAGAAAAATAAAACTTGGATCTAATCTTTCTGAAATAGTAGCCGCATATGGAAATCCAATGACAACGATTGAAACTACAAAAGGTCAAATTTTGGTTTATAAATCGCAGCATCTTATTTTTATTTTAAACAATAATAAGCTTGAAAAATGGGTGCTTTATGACGAAGGTTAATATTATATCACAAAAAAATCAAATAAAATGAAAAAGCAATTTCAATTATTAATTAGTTTTTTAGTCTTGAGCTCGGTTGTTTTCGCTCAGACTACACCAATGGTTTTAGTTTATGTACAAGGAAATATAAAGTACAAGGGAGAATCTAAAAAGTCATTGGATATAGGACCCGGAGCACTGTTGTCCATTAATGGCACAATAAAATTAGACGATAAATCAAATGCCATGATATTATGTAACAGTGGTTTCCAAAGTTTGAGCAAAGGAAAAACTGCCATAAAGAAAATTTGTGGAGGTACTGATGATTTAAGAAGTATAAATTTTGATGGAACTTTTAGTGACTATATTTTATCAGCTATAGAACTTACTCATCTCGTTAAAGATCAAAATTCAGGTTGGATCAATGTTCAAGATGAAAAAATGATGGCGGGCGACGGT
>JBDSHL010000379.1:0-6754 GCA_039918515.1 Saprospiraceae bacterium
ACGGTCAACCTATATTAGGCATTTACAACTTATTACTTACTACTTATTACTTACTACTTATTACTTCAACACCTTCATGTTCATTTTTACATCTTCAACAGGTCGATCTCCTCTTGCAGTCTGTACAGCAGCTATCTTATCAATGATATCTAGACCTTCGACAACCTCACCAAATACAGTATAGTCCTGATCAAGAAATGGAGTTCCCCCTAGAGTTGCGTATAACGCTTTCTGTGCATCAGTATATTTGAAACCTTTCTGATCTTCAATACGAGTAAGACTAGATTCTGATTGTGTGGTGCCTTGAACTATATAGAACTGAGATCCAGAAGACCTTTTTTGAGGATTACCTTGGTCGCCTGTTCTTGCAGCAGAAAGGGCACCTTTTTTATGAATAAATTCTTTTCTGAATTCCGCAGGAATGGTATAACTTGGTCCACCTGAGCCAAGTTGAGTGTCTGGACTTGCGCCTCTTGAATTAGGATCTCCTCCCTGCACCATAAATCCAGAAATAACACGATGAAATAAAAGATCTTTATAATATCCTTCTTCAACGAGTTTAACAAAATTGTCGCGATGTTCTGGCGTCTCATCATAAAGGCGAATGGTCATAACACCAAATTTTGTTTCTAATAAAATCATACAATGTTCAGGGTGCTTTACTTGAATATTCATATTTGTTTCTTTGATTTGTTTTCCAAAATTTGCTTTCATGATTACATTAAAATTACCAGATGCTGCATAGCGATGACTGGGATTAAGTTCATTCGATTGAGTCCCATCTCCAAAAAGCCATAGTACAGATTTAGCTTTTGAACCCGAATAATTAAATTTTATTTGATCAGTAATTTTGACAATGTTTTTATCTGAACTAATCTGAACGATTTTCTTTGAACATGAAAAAACTGTACAAAGTAATAGGCAGACCAATATTAACTTGGGCATAATTTGCAAAAATTTATTTATTTAAAAATTTATTTAATGACGATATTCATTTTAATATCTGAATTAGGGCGATTATTTGGATCGCATTGAACAGCTGCAATTTTATCAATCACATCTAATCCATCAGTAATTTCTCCAAAGGCCGTATAATTACCATCAAGGAATGGAGTTCCTCCAGTTGTTGCATAACGCTTAATATCTAGATCTGAATATTTGGCTCCAGAATTAGCCGACATTGATTTCAATTGATTAGGATCTACAGCTTGACCTTGCACGATATAGAATTGAGAACCTGAAGATTTTTTTTGTGGATTTCCTTGATCGCCAAGTCTGGCTGCAGCAAGAACACCTTTGAAATGAAATTTGCCTATTTCCGCATCAATCGTATAACCAGGACCTCCTTGTCCTAATTGAGCACCTGGAGCCGCATTTCTTGAATCTGGATCTCCACCCTGGATCATAAAACCAGGCATTACTCTATGAAAAAGTAAATCCTTATAATAACCTGCCTTGACCAGCTTTATGAAATTATCGCGATGCTTTGGTGTTGAATCATATAATTTGACGGTCATATTGCCTAGAGGAGTTTCAATAATAATATTAGGGGAACTTGCCTTTTGGCTGCAAGAATGAAAGGATATTGAGACCAACAATAGGATCAATAAATTATTCATGAATTTCAGAAGAGTTCGCATGTATGTAGTATTTGTTAAAATAATTAATGATTACTTGTTTTAAGAAGACTTCTTGTTCTTTAACCCCACTAATATTAAAAGGTTTAAGAACCTCATAATGAGGCCAACCGTCGTGATCAAGTCCTTGATATGCATAGTATCCTTCCTCACTTAACAGTCTGCAACTCGCGATATGCATTAAGTCTCTTTTTTCTTCTTTGGTGAATTTGCTGGTTATAGGTTTACCTAATTCTTGAATGCCAATGAGGAATAGTATAACATTCAAGTCAGGGAGTTCTGTTTTAGAAAGGCGATCTTTTACGAAATGCCTTATTTTTAACCATTCAAAATCTATCTCCCAGCTCTCCACACTGCAAAAATAGTTACTTCGGATGACTCTTTCTAATCTTCATGAAAAATGACGTCCACTTCTTTGATTTTTCGTGTGGGTAGGATACAAGCTGCAACGACAATCGTCAATACAGCTAGACTCACAATAAAAAAATCTTTTAATCGCAATGCAATTGGATAGGATTGGATAATGAAATCTTCAGGTACCTTAATCAGCGAATATTTACTTTGTAAATAATAGAATAAAAGGGCAAGAATAAATCCTAAAAGCATTCCTACCAGACCAATTCCAATTCCAATTCCGTAGTATACTTTTTGAATATCTGAAGTCTTCATGCCTAAGGATTTAAGAATTGAGATATCCAACCTTTTTTCAAGGACGATCATCCACAATGTCCCTACCATCGTCAAGGAAACCAACATTAATGTCAATAGAAATAATGTAAAAAATAACCATTTTTCTAGATTCATAATCTTCAGAAAAGCTTCATCCTGCAAGTATCTGTCTTTGACAATAAAATCTTTTCCCAATAGATTTTTTAACTTATTCACTACAATAGGATTTAGCTTTATATTATGAAGTTTCAGTTGAATTGAAGTTAATACTGTTGAATCACCTATAAATTTTCTAAATTCATCAAGATCAGTCATGATTACTTCATAATCTGATTCATTTTGAAAGGAATAGATGAGTCTAGGTTGAATAGAGTATCTTTTATTTTGTGATTCACCAAAATCCATTTTACCATTGTTAAATCCTGGGGTGAAGGCGAGAATATTATTAAAAAAATTGTCAATAGAAACATTCAATTTATTTCCTATTCCAGATCCTATGTAGGCAAAATTTTTGGTCTTGCGGTAATCATTTAATTCCCCTTCAATGATAGCAGAATCAAGGGAAATCATTTCGACATAGGTTCTGTCAATTCCTTTTAAAGTTCCAAACTCTTGAACTTTATCATATTGAAACATGCAACTCTGTTCATATATCCTAGAGACGAATTTAATTTCTGGAAATTCCTTAATTTTGGAAAGTACTAAAGTATCCTCCTTGAATGATTTGCCATTGGCTAATACAATCTTGATATCTGGATTGTACTTACTAAACAAACTGGATGACAGTTCTTCAAATCCGTTGAAAACCGATAAAACAATAATTAATGATGCGGTACCTATTGCAAGTCCGAGAACCGAAATAGATGCAATAATATTAATGCTCAACGATGTTTTTCGAAGCAACAAATATTTCTTGATGAGAAAAAATATCTTACTCATCAGTTTATCATTGATTTATAAATGATATCTTGAATTTTAACGCGATATCTTTGCTTATGTAAAATATTCTTTGTACTATTGGGATAAGTTCTATTGGAAAGAAAAATATAAATAATATTATTCACAGGATCAGCCCAAACACAAGTACCAGTGAATCCCGTATGGCCAAAAGTTAATTTGGGTGCTAGGTTAGACACATAAGCTGTCTCAGAATTCAATTCTTCTGGAAGGTCAAATATCAAGGCTCTCCGATTTAGTAATTTATCTCTGGAAGTAAATTTTTTAATAATGGAATTACTAAAATATTCAAGGCCTCCATAATTTCCATTATTTAAATAGCATTGTAATAATATGGCAAGGTTCTCAGCATTAGAAAACAAGCCGGCGTGTCCACTTATTCCTCCACACATGGCGGATCCCATATCGTGTACACAAGCTTGTATTTCCTGATGCCTAAAGTATGTGTCGTTCTCACTTGGCGCGATCTCCTTAATATCAATACCATGTTCTAATGGAAGATAGAAAGTTGAATTCATGCCAAGAGGTTTATAGAAATTATTTTCAATATATTTTTCAAAATCCATTCCTGTAATTCGTTCAACTAACTTGGGTACGAAATAGAAAAATAAATCAGAATACAGGTATCGCAGACTATCGTGTAACTTACTACTAAGAATCGTATTATATATACTATCTTTATAAGTGTTGAGTAAAAATAAGTTTGGTGTAACCTGAATGGCAAATGAATCGGAGTATTGATCTCTGTAATACTTAGGATTAAGGATATTTAATGTGTCTGGAGAAATTAAAGTTGACTTGTAGAAAGGAATCCAACTTAAAAGCTTGGCTTGATGAAGCAAAGCATCTTTTATAATCAATCCTTGCTTGTTGGTGCCAATGAATTCTGGTAAATATTTTGAAATGGAATCATTAATATCTAATTTACCCTCATCAGATAGTTTGATTAGACTTGGGGCACTAGCAAAAATTTTGGTTAAGCTTGCAAGATCGAATAATGTATTATTGTTCACTAGTGAGCTAGAATCATAAGTGAAATTTCCAAAACTTTCATCATAAATGATTTTATTGTTTTTGGCAATAAGAATTTGACAACCTGGAGCTGCTTTTTCTTCAATCAATTGGTGAGCGAGCAATGCTATGTTTATTAAACTATCAGAATTCATTCCTTCACTTTCCGGAATAGTATAACCTAATCGCAATAAAGAAGGTCTCTTAATGGATTTCCCTATTTTTAATTCTCCTGAAATGTTAACTGGTAGGACTCCATGAATAGGATCAGAACCGAACATTAATTCTGCTGTAATATCTTGCACCATTTTATTGTTTTCATATGCAAGCACAATGGCAGAGACATATTTAAATTGAGCACATACATAAGGAGCTCCAAAAACACAAAGTATTACTTTTTTTTTCTGGGAAAGTTGAGTTATAAAATTAATTTCTTCTTTGTTAAGTCCGTAACTCTTCTCTACCTTATAATTTAAATTATGCAGAGAGACAATAATAAGATCAGCAGATTGGATATAGCTGTTTTCAGATGGATCTTTGCCATTAAAATTCGAATAATTAAAATTTTGGACTCGGGTGTATTTGCTTAATTTTTTCTGAAAGGCGTTAATATCTTCTGAACCTATTGAAATGCTAACAATATTTTGTTCTAGGTTTCGAATCGGTACATCCACATAATTGTCTTTAATAAGACTTATTGCATTGCGATATAATTTATCCTTTAAGGCATAAGACTTCTTTGGGTTAATATCTTTTAGAAGATTCTCATTCTCGATCTCAATTCTTTGAGAAAGATGAGCGTCGTATTTGGCATTGAGAATTCTTTTAACACTTTCTTCAATTTCAACAATGGAAAGTTCTCCATTTGCGATTGCAATTTTTATTTTGGCGATTGCTGAATCAATATTTTCAGATAGAAGCAATACATCGTTTCCGGCTTTTAATGAAGCAACTTCAAGTTCCCCTGGGAGATATTTCTTGGATACAGCTTTCATTTCTAAAGCATCAGTAACAACAAGACCTTTATAATGGTATTCTTTTCTGAGGATGTCAAAAACAATTTTGCGAGATTGAGAGGAAGATATGTTGGTCGTCGAATCTAGAGTAGGAATCAATAGATGTCCAACCATGATGGATGGAATATTTTGTTCACAGAGAACTTTGAATGGAAATAATTCAATAGAATCTAATCTTTGACGACTGAGATTTATGATAGGTAGATCGAAATGTGAATCTTTATCTGTATCTCCATGTCCTGGAAAATGTTTGGCACATGAAAGAATATTTTGACTTTGCAAGCCCAACATAAAGGCATAGGATTTTGAAGTCACATTCAGCTTGTCCTCGCCAAAAGATCTTTCATTAATTACAGGATTATTCGGATTGGAATTAATATCGACAACTGGGGCAAAATTAAAATTTACTCCAATACGACTCAAATGATTGCCAATGTCTTGACCCATTTGGAATATTAAATGATTATCGCGAATAGCACCAAGGCACATTTGTTTGGGATAACTAAAGCCATCCTTCTTTAATCTCATTCCTAAACTCCATTCTGCATCCATTGAAATGAATAAAGGTGTATTGCTAATGGATTGATAATAGTTGGTAAGTTTTCCTTGTATCTCTGCATCACCTTGAAAAAAACAAAGCCCTCCCACAAAATGTTCTTTTATTTGACGTTCTATATTCTGGATGTGAAGGGAATCTTGCTTTCCATAAGCGCGAATAATAAATAGCTGTCCAATCTTTTCATTTAAAGTTAAGGAGTTAAGTCGTTCATTTACCCATTTTTCTTTGGCAATATTAGTTTGCGAAAAAACATTAAAGTTGCTTAATAGAACAAGTAAAAGGACATGCTTCATTACTTATTTTGTCTGGTTAAACCTTTCTAATATTTTCGGATCAATTGACTTTGCTTTATTCAAGCATTCTTCTGCTTTAGCTTTATCACCTTTATTTAAATATGTAAGATAGAGATTGAAGTAAGTATCAGCTGATTTGGGATTAATAGTCAAAATACTATTAAAAACTTCCAAGGCTCTATCGTAATTTCCTAAGACACCATTGGCCACACCTAGCAATGAAATTGCTTCTTCGTCTTTCTGATTTAATTGAATTGATTTGGTGAGATACTCAATAGCAAGCTTTGGGTTATTCTCATTCATTCCAGTGAATCGTCCTAACTCTCTATAGCATAATGCTAAATTGCTTTTTGCATCTTTGTCATCAAGTTTGTTTTTTAAAATGAATTCATACTTGCTTATCGCATCTTTATATTCTTTGGCAATAAAATGTGCATTTCCTAAAAGGTTATAAGCTTCAAAATACTGAGGATGCATTTCAATTGCTTTGTTAAGATGTTTTTTTGAAAGCGCTAATTTTTCTGCAAGAATAATAGGATTTTTTTCTTCTCCAAACTTTTCTAGTACAATCCCGCCTACAGCTGTATTTATTTTAGCACTATTAGGTGAGAT
>JBDSHL010000380.1:0-19030 GCA_039918515.1 Saprospiraceae bacterium
CGGTTAGTCAAATTACCGGAGTTTATATTCTTGAAGTAAAAACAGAGAAAGGAATTCGTACTGAGAAAGTGTCGATATTCTAGAATTCTGTCATAAAATAGAATTTATTAATTTTAAGCCCTTGCCATTTGGTAGGGGCTTTTTTTTATGAGAAAATCTTGATTTACAACTAAAAAGGCAACTTTACCCAATATTCTATATCTTTGATCTAGTAAAATCATCTATATCATGAGAAAACAATTATTCATTATATTCTCTTTAGGACTTCTGGTTAGCCTTCGAGCTCAGAATAAAAAGTTAACACCTCAATATAATCCCTGTAAGGAATCTTTTCTTACTGATACGCTTAATCCAGCAGACTGGGTTTGCCATAACACAGTGAGGAATACTAGCGGTGGAACCTTAAAATTATTGTGGAAAAGAGAAGACGTTATGGTTCCAATATTGTGGGAACCTACAGTCTGTGATAATGTCAATTGTTATGCAACATTTATTAAAGAATGCCCAAGAGTTAATGTGAATGAAATTGCAAAAGGCAGTACTATGCTCGCAGATATTCACGTATATGATGCAGGAGTCCCTGGAGCAGCACATATTAAGTTTCGCGTATTCGAACAAGATGATACAACTAATTTTATTGTTATAGATTATTTATTCAATAAGGAATTTGTTGGAACTAAAAATTTAAGAAACCTACAACTTAGGATGTACCCGAATCCAGCAATGAATTCTTTCAATGTTGATTACAATACCGGTATAAGCCGAATTGAATTATATTCCGTTCTGGGAACTAAGGTGTTGAGTTTTATAACCGAACCTTCCAAATCTTACGATATCGGTAATCTGGAAGATGGACTTTATATGGTTAAGTTTATTACTACGGATGGAAGAGCTTTGCGAACGCTAAGACTTCAAAAGAAAAGTATTAGATCTTAATTAATTTAAGCTTTAATAGTATCCGCTTTTTAATGAGAAATTACCTAACAATAATCTTCACTTTTGTGTTCTTGTTTAACCTTGAAGCTCAGAATAAGAGGTTCACAGCTCAAAGAAACCCTTGCAAGGAATTTTTCATTGTAGACACTACTATTAAATATGGAGATTGGGCTTGCCGTAATATTGTTACAAATACAAGTGGAAAAATCTTAAAATTATTGTGGAAAAGAGAAGACGTAATGGTCACATTAGGATGGGAGCCTTCTGTTTGTGATAGTGTCCAATGTTATGCAACATTTATTAAAGAAAGTCCGACTGTAAATAAAATTGCCGTTGGAGGCTTCATGCCTGCTGACGTTCATGTATATTATGATAATATTCCAGGAAGTGCGTATATTAAACTTCGCGTATTTGAACAAGATGATACTACAAGTTTTATTGTAATTGATTATTTGTTCAATAAAGAATCAGTAGGAACATCTAATGTTAAAAATATTCAACTTAGAATGTATCCTAATCCAACAACGAATTCATTCAGCGTAGAATACAATAATGGGATAAGCCGAATTGAATTATATTCCATTCTGGGAACTAAGGTGTTGAGTTTTATAACCGAACCTTCCAAATCCTATGATATCGGTAGTCTGGAAGATGGACTTTATATGGTTAAGTTTATTACTACGGATGGAAGACCTTTGCGAACGCTAAGACTTCAAAAGAATAGTATTAGATCTTAGAAATATTAAGATTCTTTCAAATTTACAGTTTTCTAATAGCTTAATTCAAGCTTATTTGCCTCGAATGCTGTCGCGGATTTTGTCGTGTAGACCAGGAGCTAAATTTGGTCTTTGGAAATTTTCCTTAATCTTACTTCGAATAAGTTGTTGTTGTTCAAATTCTTTTGAGTAAATAGGATTTTGATCAATATGCGAAAGAAAAACCTTTTCCTCCTCTTGAGTCATCGCTTTATCTAAAAAGGTGCCGATCCTATTTCTTATTTCGTTAAAATTAACTTTATCCATAAAATAATCGTTTTAGTTTTCTAATAATTTCTAATTAAGTAACCTATAGCTCATCATTCGATTTTTCCTTTTTGGAATGTCCTACATCCCCACGAATATCCTTATAGCCCATTTTTTGTGCATACTTTTTAAGGAGGTCTTTTAACATATTTCTTGCTCTAAATAACCTGCTTCTAACTGTACCAATTGGAACTTCAATAATTTTTGAAATCTCTTCATAAGTAAAATCTTCAATATCACAAAGAAATATAACCGACTTAAACTCTTCAGGTAAAGCATTAATAGCCGCCGTAACCTCATCACCCAACATTTTATCAAATATATCCTCTCTTAAATCATAGAAGCTACTTAATTGCGAGTCATCGCCTTCGTGGTAGCCCACAATTTCCTCATAATCAACTTTAGTCGGACGAGTGACTTTCTTCCGATATTCATTGATATAAGCATTCTTCAATATCTTAAACAACCAAGCCTTTGCATTAGTTCCTTCTTCGAACTTATCCATGAATTTAAATGCCTTCAAATAGGTCTCTTGGACCAAATCAGCTGCATCTTCATGATTATAGCTCAAGTGATAGGCGAAGTTATTCAGAGCCTCAATATGTGGCATGAACTCTCTTTCAAATCTTTCAGAATCTCGATTTTTATTCAATCATTTTTCTTTGAACCACAAAGTAAATCAATTTTTTCCTATTCCTCTTTTTCACTTTTGCCTAGAAGTTACTAACGAGCCTATATAATATCATAACAAAATCCTTACTATTTCATTGATAATCGGCTTAGTATTTTTCTAACATACCAAGGACCCCTGAAGATAAGTCCTGTATAAACCTGAATTAGATCTGCGCCAAGTTCCATTCTATTGTAGGCCTGATTAACATCCATTATTCCTCCAACACTTATAATTGTAAATACTTTATTGGCCACTAATTTAGAAAGAATTCCTCTACTTAATTTATCTAGGGGTGCTCCACTTAATCCTCCATCTTCTGATTTTACTTTCAGTTCTTTCAGAAAATCAGGTCTATAAATGGTTGTATTCGTCGCAACAATCCCGTGAATATTAGTTTCTTTAACGACATCAATAATATCTTCTAGACTTTCATTGCTAAGATCTGGGGCAATTTTTAAATAAATGGGCTTTGGTTTATTCTTTTGCAGATTAATTTTCTGTAGACTTGACAGCAAAATCCTTAAAGGCCCTTTGTCTTGTAAGGCTCTTAAATTAGGTGTATTCGGAGAAGAGACATTAACCGTGAAGTAATCAACATAATCAAACAATTTGTTGAAGCATATTATATAATCATCTATTGCATTTTCACTTAAAGTGTTTTTATTCTTGCCAATGTTACCCCCAATAATTATTTTGTTCTTGTTTTTAAATTTCTTTAATTTTTCTACCAATGCATCAACTCCTTCATTGTTAAAACCCATTCTATTGATAATGGCTTCATCCTTAATTAATCTAAACAACCTTGGTTTATCATTACCCAGTTGAGCAATAGGCGTAACAGTACCTAATTCGATAAAACCAAATCCAAGTTCTGAGAGCAGATCTAACCATCTTCCATCTTTATCAAATCCAGCTGCTAGCCCAAGTCTATTTCGATATTTTATTCCATCTATTTCACAGCTTAACCATGAAGAATTACATTGAAATGATTTTTTAAGAAGAAAGGATAGTATTGGAATTTTTAGACTTAAAGTCAATAGGTCCATGCTTAAATAATGCGCTTTTTCAGCATCAAATAAGAAAAAAAACTTCTTTAATATATACCACATTTGCAATTCACACTATTTTTATAAAAACGGGTTACTCATTTTTTCCTGTCCGATGCTTGTAATACCTCCATGACCAGAATACACTCTGGTATGAGAAGGAAGTATTAAAAGTTGAGATTTTATGGATTTGATAAGTGTATTGTGATCACCACCAGGAAGATCTGTTCTTCCGATACTTCCATCGAATAATACATCTCCTGAAATAATAATTGAATTCACCTCATCATGTAAACTTATAGAACCTGGACTATGACCAGGAGTAAACAAAATTTTAAAAGACATATCTCCTATCCTATAGATAGTATTCTCAACTAAAGGTGCTCCGATTGCGGGAAAATTGAATAACTTTAGATCATACATTTTGCAAATCTGATCTGCAGATTGGTACACTATTTCTTCTTTCGGGTGCATTCTAGGCCTTAGACCAAATTCCTTAAATAAAAATTCACATCCAAATATATGATCTATATGCGCATGAGTTAAAATAAGTTCTTTTAATTCAAGTTTATTTGATTGAAGAAACTGAGTAAATTGGACTTCATCATCCTTTGTATAAAAACCAGGATCAATAATAGCCGCCTGTAATGAATCATCCCATATAAGGTAAGAATTCTCAGAAAAAGGGTTAGTCGTAAAACATTGAATATGCATAATTAATTTATACCTTTACCTTAGTAAATAACTTTTTCATTGAATCGTTCACTCCTTCTATTACTTTTTATTAGTTTCACCTGTCAAATTCTTATGGCTCAGAATGCTCAGGAGACTTTTGGCAAAAATAAAGTCCAATATAGCGATGATCAGAAAGACTGGTGGATTTATGAAACTACTAATATTGTCTATTATTGGTATGGCAAGAGCCGAAAAGTTGCTGAATTCTATATCAGTATTGCTGAAACAGAAAATAAAAAAATAAGAGAAATATTTGAATTTCATCTTAAAGACAAATTAGAATTGGTTATCTATTCTGATTTATCGGACTTACATCAATCAAATATTGATTTAGATTTTTATTTAACACCAACTAATTGGAATGAAGAGCCTAAAGTTGTTAATCAGAAAATTCTACTTTACTTCAATGGCAATCATCAAGATGCTTTGAAATTATTGCGTAAAGGATTGATAGAAATGTATTTTAATTCTATTTTTTCAGGTTCTCAAATTGAAGAAGCTGTCCAAAAGGTTATTTCACTTAAATTACCAGACTGGTTCGAAAAAGGTCTCATAGAATATTTAAGTGAAAGTTGGACTCAAAAAGATCTTTACGATATTAAATCTATCATGAAACCTTCAAGAAAAAAAATAAACTTTAGAAAATTTAATGCGCAACAAACAACTTTAGCTGGCAAATCAATGTGGAATTATATTGTTCAGACTTTTGGTCAACAATCCATTTCAAATTGGCTGTATATGACCAGAATTCAAAAAGATGTTAACCAAGCTTCTAAATTGGTATTTCAAAGAAACTTAAAGAACCTTTATTTAGATTGGAGCAATTATTATCAAAGAGAACTAAGTAATATTCAAATTCAAGATTCAAAATACAAGCGGATAAAACTTAAAAAAGAAGAGGATATTAAGGATTTAACTTATTCCAATATTTTTAAGACTTTTATTTTAAGTACAAATCAAAACAATAAGAAAAGAATTAGAGTAATAAAACCAAATTCGATCCATTCAAAAATAATTTATTCTTCAGGACATCGAAATAAAATAACGATTCCTGAATTGAACTACCCCTTGTATTCCGAAAACAACAATCGTTACTATATATTGGACCAATTTCGAGATAGAAATTTTTTGAAAATCTATGACCCTCAAAATAAATTAATAAGTACAACCATATTACCTGAAGATATTAACGAGGTTTATGATATGGAAGTATTAGATGAAAAAAATATCTACCTCGCGGCTAGTACGAATGGGCTTTCTGATCTTATAAAGTATAATATTGATACACGAACATATGAGAAGCTTACGGATGACGTCTTTGATGACATTAAATTGAAGCTTAAACCTAAAGAAAACAAAATGTTTGATCTTCTTTGTCTGTCAGCAAAACCTGATTCAATGATTGATTTTAAATCATTAGATTCCATTATTCCTATATTTCCATTTCAACTTTATCAATACAACGAAATATCAAAGAAAAGAATACTCCAAGAAATAGGCATTGGATCAATGAAGGAATTCGAAGACAAGGGTAGCAAAAGACTATTTAAGAGCAACATTAGTTCAGGAGATATTTTTTATTATAACCAAGGCAAAGAAAAAATTGATATTAGTGAAGCATTTCTATATAAAGTTGGAATGTCAGAGGATAGTTCTTATTTAAAGATTTTCAAAAAATTAAATTCAAATTATTATTTAAGAATGAGCAAATTTGAAAATGAAAATTTGAATAATACTCTATTTATTCATTCAAATACACAAGATTCAACTCAAGAGAAAAATGTAGATTCAACTCAATACATCACAAATGAATTAAATAAATTCGATTCTGAATTCGATGACCCATTGAATATTCAAGATATTCTCCGAGATTTTTATCGTAAGTCCATTCCATTTAAAATTAGTGATTTAAAAAATAGCGAACAAAAATATTTTCCTGCACTTCCACCTCTTAAATTCAATCCAAGTCAATCTATAGCCTATAGAAACAGGTTTAGTATGGATGATTGGAGTACTAGCTTTAACAATGACTTACTGTTTGGTGGTTTAAATACTTATGCTGCTAATGATCCTTCTTATAAACCTCCAAGATCTGGTATATTATTTAAAACCAAAATTCAAGAAACTTTTGAAAATCACAATTTAGAATTTGGAATTAGAGTTCCTACGAGTTTTATTGGTTCAGAGGCTTATGTACTTTACAATAATTACAAAAGAAGATGGGATCATAGTCTTGCGCTTTATCGAAAGTCTGATAGAACGGCAATTCCAATTCGTTTAAATATAGAGTATCAATCTGTAAATAAAACTTTTTTAATTAATCATGTTGCGAAATATGCTATAGATCAATATCAAAGTTTTAGAATAAATAGTACTATACGAAATGACCATCAGTTTCTCAAAGCAACGGATAAAATCAATATTGACAGTAATGGAATTAATATTCAAAGCGTTGGTTGTAGGTTAGAATACGTTTACGATGATGTCTTGAATCTTTCTATTAATTTAAAACAAGGAATGCAAGTAAAAATTTTCTTTGAAACAAATAAAAGATTTAAGACTATAATTCAACATGGTCTCACTCTCAATGGGCTTCCTGGATTTTTATTTATCGCAGGAGTTGATGCTCGTTATCATCTGCCTGTCTTAAGGCATTCTATTTTCTCAAACCGATTTTACTTAAACTCATCCTTTGGCTCTCAAAAATTATTGAATCAATTAGGAGGCACTGAGAATTGGTTGTTATTCGCTAAATTCAATAACGAAACACCTCTCGATCCACAAAGCAACTATTCCTTCTCACAATTGGTAACAGAAATAAGAGGGCATCCTATTGGTGCTAGAAAAGGAAGTTCAGCTATGCTGTGGTCAACTGAATTAAGAGTTCCTTTTTTTCAATACATTCTAAATCAAAATTGGAGAAACAGTTTTTTAAGAAACCTTCAATTAATAGGATTTACCGATATAGGAATTTCATGGAATGGATTCTTACCTAAATTAAGAGAAGTTGAAAAATTTAGAGTCAGTGCAGAAAATCCCGCAGTACAGATTAATGTTATTTACAACAGAAATCCTTTTATTGCTGGAACGGGTATTGGTTTAAGAACATCCTTATTTGGTTATTTTATCAGATTTGATTATGCTTGGCCAATAACCGAATTGAAATTAAATCACCCTATTCCACATATTTCACTCGGATTAGATTTTTAAAATAAAAAAGCAGTTCGGTATTAGCACTGCCTTTATTCCAAATTAAAATCTAATGATTACTTATCTTGTTTGCTAAAAACTTTCTTTAATAAGTCTGAAGTTCTTGAAGCTAAATTGTGTCTAATATTTAATTCTTCTTCCGCAATTTTCATAAACAATCCATCAAGCGCTCTATTGGTAACATAATCTGTCATATCTGGATTTACCTTTTTAATCAATGGTAACTGATTATATTTATTGACCGCTGAAGACCATAATTGAATAGCTCCTACTTTTTCCATTGAAGTTGTAATTACGGGTTTAAATTCATTGTACAATGCTTGATTTGTTGTTCTTTTTAAAAAAATTGTTGCAGCATCATCATTCCCTTTCAATATGTTCCAGGCATCTTGAATTGTCATTTGTTTTATGGCATTGATAAAAATTGGTTTTGCTTTAGTAGCTGCATCTTCAGCAGCTCTATTAAGCTTTTCAATAACATCATTCTCTAAAGAAGTAAATCCAGGTATTATAGAAAGCTTCTTGCAAACATTCCTAGCATCATCAGGTAAAAAAATTTTATATATACTTTTGAAATAACCATCCTTTGAAGATAGCAAATCAGATCCTTTAGACGTTCCTTGGCTTAGTGCTTCTTTCAATCCAGATGCAACTTCTTCTGTACTTAATTCTTCAAGACCTACTTTTTTCAATAAATTTCCAAATTGGCCACTACATGAACTCAACAAGAGAAAGGTGCTTAATAAAAAAAGGGATAATAATTTATTCATTTTGCTTTTATAATTTAGTATATAACTGCAAATGTATGTTCCTAAGTTTCATGTCTTAGTTAAAATATTGTGAAGCTTTTCTTCACTTTAACATCACTTACCATTAAAACTAAGGTAATATGAACATTTTACATATTATGATAGTTTATTATATAATAATATGCTATATTTGCATTTCTATGTTAAAAAAGAATATTTCGATTATCATTCCGGCTTATAATGAAGAAGAGTCTTTACCTGAATTGGTACAATGGATAAATAGCACATTGGTTAACACAGGTCTAACTTACGACATTTGGTTTGTTGATGATGGAAGTACTGATTTAACTTGGACTGTCATTAAGAAGTTAAATGTAGAATATCCGGATTTAATAAAGGGAATTAAGTTTAGAAGAAATTACGGGAAGTCCGCAGCATTAAATTCAGGATTTCAAGCTTGTAGAGGTGAAGTCATCATTACTATGGATGCAGATCTACAAGATAGCCCTGAAGAAATTCCAGGACTCTATCACATGATTAAAAATGAAAATTTTGATCTGGTATCTGGTTGGAAGAAAAAGAGACATGATAATACTTTTACTAAAAATATTCCATCTAAAATTTACAATGGTATAACACGCTGGATGACAGGAATTGAATTACATGACATGAATTGTGGGCTCAAGGCTTATCGCAAAGATGTAGTGAAAAGTATTGAAGTTTATGGCGAGATGCATAGATACATTCCGGTTATTGCGAAGTGGGCAGGATTTAGGAATATTGGAGAAAAAGTTGTACAACACAAGGCTAGAAAATATGGCTATTCCAAATTTGGTTTAAGTCGTTTTTTTAATGGATTTCTGGATCTTGCTACATTAATGTTTATCGGTAAATTCGGTAAACGTCCTATGCATTTTTTTGGTTCATTGGGTCTTTTCTTCTTCTTCACTGGATTTTGTTTTATTTTGTATCTACTCTATACCAAGTTCGCTTACAATATTTTTGGAATGACGGATCGTCCGGCCTTTTATATTTCTATGGTTATGATGATTATAGGTTCTCAATTGTTCCTTACAGGATTTATAGCTGAACTTGTTACTCGTAATGCTTCAGAAAGAAATCATTATTTGATAGCCGAAAGTTTGGATTAGATAATTTAATGAAATCAGTTATAATTATTGGACCATCGCACCCTTTACGAGGAGGTTTAGCATCTTACGATGAGCGGTTAACAAGAGAATTCAATCAAAAAAATTGGTCAAGCACCATTTATACTTTCTCACTTCAGTATCCTAGTTTCTTATTTCCAGGAAAGTCTCAATATTCAGATGAACCTGCACCAAGTGATCTTCGTATAAAAGTTTGCGTAAATTCTATTAATCCATTCAATTGGATTAAAATTGGAAAAGAATTAAAAGATCTCAAACCAGATTTAATTATTGTTCGATTTTGGCTACCTTTTATGGGACCCTGTCTTGGTACTATACTTAGATTAGTTAAAAAGAACAAACACACTCAAATAGTTTGTATTGCCGATAATATTTTACCTCATGAAAAACGGTTTGGAGATTTAATTTTTACTAAATATTTTCTTTCAACTCCTCATTCATTTATTACCATGAGTGAAAATGTGTTAGAAAAATTAAAAATGTTTTTACCCAATTCGATTGCGAAAGTTGCTCAACATCCCCTATATGATAATTTTGGAATGAAAGTAGAGCAATCATTAGCACGTCAGAAACTTGGAATTGGAGAAGATGAAAAAATATGCTTGTTCTTTGGATTTATTAGAAAATACAAAGGATTAGATTTATTGCTTGAGGCATTTAGTCATCCAGACATTTATAACAGCAATATCAAATTACTTGTTGCTGGTGAATTTTATGAAGATGAAAAACCTTATCTAAATCTTATAAAGGATAAAAAACTTGAACCTAAGTTATATTGGCATACTCATTTCATTTCTGATAGTGATGTCAAATATTATTTATCAGCTGCCGATGTAGTGATTCAACCCTACAAAGACGCGACACAAAGTGGAGTTACTCCTCTGGCCTATCATTTCGAAATTCCGATGATTGTAACCAATGTTGGTGCACTTCCAAGTCTAGTGCCAGATCATAAAGTTGGTTTAGTATGTGAACCCGATTCTCAATCTATCAGTCTGTCCATTTTAGAATACTTTCAACTAAATAAGGATATTTTTACCAAATATATTAAAGAAGAAAAAAAGAAGCTGAGTTGGTCGACCTTAGTTGACAGTATTGTAAGTTTGTGCCATGATTTGGAGAAGTAAAGCGCCATTTAGACTTGGATTAGCTGGAGGAGGAACAGATGTAAGTCCATATTGTGACTTGTATGGAGGTGCAATTCTCAATGTTACCATTTCTTTATATGCCCATGCTAGTATTGAAAGTATTTCCAAACCAGTTATTATTTTTGAATCGATAGATCAAAAAAAATATATTGAATTTGAAGCTGGAAAGAAGGCACCAGAGTTCATTGGCTTAGATTTACAAGCGGGTTTATATAATAATTTATTACAAGGTAATTTGATTCAAAATCAAGGACTGAAGTTAACTACTGCAATGGAAGTACCAGCAGGAAGCGGGTTAGGAACCTCTTCAACATTAATGGTTACTATGCTTAAGGCGTTTAGTGAAATGTTAAACCTACCCTATGGTGAATATGATCTTGCACATAAAGCATATGAAATTGAGAGAATAGATCTAGGCCTTGCTGGAGGTAGACAAGATCAATATGCAGCAACATTTGGTGGAGTAAATTTTATGGAATTCTATAAAGATGATAATGTCATTGTTAATCCTCTTCGCATCAAATTAGAATATTTAAATGAATTAGAAAATAATATTATATTATATTTTACTTCAATGAGTCGTTCATCTTCCGAAATAATTAAAGAACAACAGAAAAATGTAAGTACACATAATATTCAATCCATTGAAGCGATGGATCAACTTAAAGAACAAAGTAGGATGATGAAAGAGGCACTTCTCAAAGGAAAATTAAATGAACTTGGTGAAATTCTTGATTTCGGATTTACTCAAAAGAAAAAAATCGCAGAAAATATTTCAAATTCACTCATTGAAGAAATTTATGAAACCGCCAAAAAAGCTGGTGCCAGTGGGGGTAAAATAAGTGGTGCTGGAGGTGGTGGATTTATGTTCTTTTATTGTCCAGGAAATACAAAGTATAAAGTTATTGAGAGCTTATCAAGATATGGTGGAGAATTTCGAAATTACCATTTTACTCCTCTTGGAGCCAGAAGTTGGAAAACAAACACTTAATGAATATAATAATAGATAGTATAAATTCTTCTATTAAGGTTAAAGAAGAATTGCTAAATAACTTGTACACTCAAGATAAAATACTTGAAGTTGCATCAAGTATAGTTTCATCCTTAAAATTAGGTGGCAGAATATATTTTTGTGGAAATGGCGGATCCGCTGCAGATGCTCAACATCTTGCAGCAGAACTATCTGGTAGATTCTACATGGACCGTCAAGCTCTAGCGGCTGAAGCCTTACATTCTAACACATCTTACTTAACCGCAGTTGCGAATGATTATGGTTATGACGTTGTCTATTCCAGAATTATCGAAGGCGTTGGGAAAAAAAATGATGTGTTAATTGGCATTAGCACTTCAGGCAATTCAAAAAATATTGTTTTAGCTTTGGAAGCAGCCAATAAAATTGGAATGCAAACTATTGGATTAACAGGTGAGAATGGAGGAAATATGAAAGAAATTTCAAAAATTTGGATTCCAGCAGCTTCAAACGATACACCAAGAATTCAAGAAACTCATATACTTATCGGTCACATTATCTGTCAATTGGTAGAGCACGGTTTTTTCTTAAATTAAATTAATGATGCTTTGAAGGAATGTATCATTTTGTCTGGAGGATTAGGTACGAGATTGGCTCATATTCTTCCTGATATTCCTAAATCCTTAGCCATTGTACATTCCAAACCATTCCTAAATTATCTAATAGATTATTTAATTGAACAGAAAATAGATCACTTTATTTTTTCTATAGGATATAAAAGTGATCAAATAATTAATTTTGTCAAATCAAATTATCCAAATTTAAAAGTTAGCTTTTGCATAGAAAATTCACCTTTAGGAACAGGAGGTGCAATAATAAATTCTATGAAATTGGTTCGTTCTAATCAATTTTTTGTATGCAATGCAGATACATACTACCCCATTAATTTAGAAAAATTAGAAAAATTTCATAGCTCAGTTCAATCTGATTTTACTATTGGATTAAAACCAATGTTGAAACCATATAGATATGGTACAGTTACACGATCTAAAGTTGGAAAGATTTTAGACTTTGTGGAAAAAAAAGATATAGAGTATGGTCTTATAAATGGGGGAATATACTTAATAAATAAAAATTATCTCAACAATCTTAATTTTCCACATTCCTTTTCTTTAGAAAAAGAATTATTAGAAAAAAGATTTTCAACGGATTTAATATTTGGTCAAATACAAGATGTCTTTTTCATCGATATAGGCATTCCTGATGATTATGAATTAGCTCAGAAGCTTTTTTCAGAGATTAATAATTTTAAAACAAAGAGTTCTTTGATTTTAGACCGAGATGGAGTAATAAATGAGTTAAGATTAGAAGATTATGTAAAAAATTGGAAAGAATTTAAATTTCGCAAAGATTTTTTAATGAATATTAAAGAAGCCAGCAATTCATTTGATTATATTTTTGTAGTAACGAATCAACAAGGAATTGGTAAAGGCATCATGAAAGAATCAGAATTAATTCAAATTCACGAGCTCTTGACTGCAAGCTTAATTAAAATTGGAGTTAGAATTGAAAAAATTTATTATTGCCCTCATTTGGTCATTGAAAATTGTACATGTCGAAAACCTAAGGCAGGAATGTTGGATCAGATGAAAAAAGAATTCCCGATAATAAACTTTGAGCAATCTTTGCTTGTTGGTGACAGTCAGAGTGACATTTCTCTAGCTCAATCACGTCATATAAAGTCAGTATTTATTAACAATGCGGAAAAAACAAATGCAGAATCTGACTATAACATGTCTTCCTGGTATGAATTTGAATCTATATTATCAAGTCTTAATCTAGATATAAATTAATGTATAGCGTCAAAGAAATTTTCTATAGTATTCAAGGTGAAGGAGCAAGGACTGGTCGTGCTTCTATATTCTTAAGGTTTGCGGGATGCAATTTATGGAGCGGTAGAGAAGAAGATAGAGAAAATGCAATTTGTAATTTTTGTGATACTGACTTTATAGGAACTGATGGGACATATGGAGGCAAATACAAGACAGCTCAAGACTTAGCAGACAAGATAATGCAAATCTGGCCCCAGTATATCAATCCTTACATTGTATGTACAGGAGGTGAACCTTTATTGCAAATTGATGAACAATTCATAAATGTATTTCACGAAAACGGTTTTGAAATTGCTATTGAAACCAATGGAACTATTAAAGCACCACAAGGATTAGATTGGATATGCATGAGCCCAAAGCAAAAAATGAATTTATTAGTTACTTCGGGAGATGAATTGAAATTCATTTATCCTCAAGTTCATATATCGCCTGAAGATTTTGGCCATTTAAATTTCAAATATTTCTTTCTTCAACCTATGGATAGCCCGCAAATAAAAGAAAACACTTTATTGGCCATAGAGTATTGTCTTAATCATCCTCAATGGAGACTTAGCCTTCAAACGCACAAATTACTTGGTGTTCGTTAACTGTTTTGAAAATCTAAAAAAGCTTCTTCGTATTCTTGAATTAATTTAGAATAAATGGGAGAGTGGCTTAGTATGCTTTTGTTCCCTATAAGTATTACTTGTTCTTTAGCACGAGTTAAAGCAACATTTAATTTACGATCTACTAAATCCTTGTTTAATGAACTTATTTGTTCTAACTGAGAAATAGATTTAACACAGGTTGAAATAATAATGATATCTCTAGCACTTCCTTGATACCGCTCGACAGTATCTATGGTAATTGGGAGATGATCGCAATTGTTTTCTTTTAACAAAGCACTAATAGTTGAAATTTGAACGCGATATGGAGTAATTATCCCACAAGTATTATGATCCCACTGGAGGTTATTTTCCATATATAGATGAGACAATTCTTTTACGATTTCTACAACAATTTTAGCTTCCGCAAGATTACTTTTGGAACTTGTTCCTGTTTCAGTT
The DNA here is from genome assembly GCA_039918515.1 of Saprospiraceae bacterium. GTDB lineage: Bacteria > Bacteroidota > Bacteroidia > Chitinophagales > Saprospiraceae > Vicinibacter. The sequence continues at coordinate 14,597 of JBDSHL010000380.1, forward strand.
GAATTCTCCGAAATAAAAATAGTTCTATGACACTTGAGGACATTATTTAAAAAACTATTAGAGCCTTTGGTGAATCTCTCACTTAATTTTGCTTTTTGTCTAGAATGAATATTTGAATCGATCAATTCCAATTTTTGATCGTAAAAGTATTTAGAAGGAAAATCCATAATATCTTCATGCATTCGACCTTGTTTGTGTAACATATCAAAAGAATGAAACCAATTATTATTCTTACATTGCCTTAACAATCTTTCAAACAAAGATTCATTCAATGTTGAAAACCCTAAATCTTTTAACGCAGAATTTTCAATCTTAGTTGAATCTTCATTTTGTGTACTAACTGATGGCAATTGTAAATGATCTCCAACCATTATGAACCTTTTGAATCTTGAAAGTAATCCAATGATATTTGATTCAAGAATTTGCGAAGCTTCGTCAATAATTATGGTATCGAAGGATTTCAATTCAAATAATTCTTTCTTTCCATGAATACTTGACACTGTTCCAACAAATATTCTAGTGTTGGAAATTAATTCTTTAATATCCTTTCTGGAATTTAAAGTGCTTACTCTGAAGTCATATAGTTTATTCTGAAATATTGCCTTTGCACCATATCTAGATCCAACTCGAATATAGTCTGTTTTTTCAATAATATTTTCTAAAACTTCACACAACTCATCAACAGCACGATTGGTATATGCCATTAATAGGATATTCTCTTCAGTCTTTAACAATATTTTTTCAATTAATTCTCTAATAAAAAAACTTGTTTTTCCTGATCCTGGAGGGCCCCAAAGTAAAAAGTAATCTTCACAATTAAATGCTTTCTCTACAACTGCTTCTAGAGACAATTTATTCCCTTGGCCTATTGATCGATTGGAAGGCATTTCAATTCCAAGAATTAATTTTCGATATCGGTTTGAGCCTTTTGCAAATTCTAGTAAACTTGAAAATTGATAAAGAAAAGGTCTATCCATACTATCGCTTTCAAGACACCAAAGTTGGTTATTAGAACTAAATTGTCTTCCTCTTAATCTTACGAAATAGTATTGTTCCTCAATCTGAATTAATGTACATTTAAAAACTAAATTATGAAGCATCCCAAATCCATCAGCTGACTGAGGATAAAGTATGAGTGTATCTCCAATTCTAAATTGAGATATTGCTTTTTCACTATTAGATTTAAATAAAGTTAATATAGGGGATTCGTGAATGTTTTTAACAATCTCATGAATCTTTAAATTGGTTAATAGTGAAAATTGATTTTCTTTTTCTGTTTGGCCTAGTAGCCACATTGAAGCTAGTCCATGAACATTAGTATTTCCTTGAAGACCACACTTAGAAATCATCATTTCTCTCGAAATGAAATAAGTATAATGTTTAATATAGGACTTCTCCATTTCGTTAAGTCCAGAATAAACATACAACCAATCAAGTCCATCTCTTTTGGTAAAATGATTTACCTCTTCAAACACTTCTGGCCTAATAAAATCGAACATTGTTTTATCATTCGGATGAGTAAAGCTTAGATGCAGATGAATGAGTATGATTGAATTACGGATTTCCATTAATCTCTTTCGCAAAGATTTCTGATCTACTACTACCCTTAAATTATCATTGCTTAAACCTGAATACAGAATCCAAGCTTTAAATTGTTCTAAATCACCATACACAGATTCTAAGAGCATATTATAAAGGCAAGCCTGAGCATGATGCGAATGATTTATTCCCTCACTATTTACATTAAATGGTTTTCCACTTTTTAGTTCAATTATTTGATATTGACCGTTTTTCTGAGTTACCAATACATCAAGTCTTCCTTGAATTCCATATTTCATTGAGTAGAAACTAGGTTCAAGCAAGCAATCGTCTAATTTTTCAACAATATTGTCGAATTTACTGTTTATTACATTTTTTAAATTGGCAAAATGAATTTCTGTGACTTTAAAAAATTCATTGGCATCCTCAATATCTAACGCAGTTAGATCCAAGGAATATTTATGAAATACTTTAAGCAATAATTCTTTGTAGTGTTGTTCAGGATTTAAAATTAGTTCATCCAGAAATTCATTGACTGCTGTTCCAATTAAAATAGATTTGGAAGCAACCCTTGCTTGAAATAAATTAATAAATTGTCTTATTACTGAATTGGTATTCGGACTATAACACTCAGAAATAGCGGTTACATCAATTAAATAATCTGGAAAGAGTACGGCCAATCCAAATTGCCATTCTCCATCCTTCAACTTCAATTCATGAAGATAAATAGGAATTGAAGAAGGACATATCTTTACAAGCTTCTTGATTTGGTCCAATGTGATTTGATCAATATTACTTGTTCTGACTTTAATAATCTTTACATCTTCGTTTTCAATCGTCAATTCCAAAATATCTTCAGATAAGGATAAAATTTTGGCTCTTGTATCGGTCTGGTAAATTATTTCATCTTCTTTTAATTCATTTTTTTGTTCAGAAATATAAGATTTGAGTAGTAAAGGCAATTCAAGCGTTTCAGTGGAGTTCATTAGGATTCCCAGAATGCCCATTCCCTTTCTAAGTAAGGAAGACTTCTCTTCTTCAAAAAGTAAGTTATATTCAAAGTCAACCTTATATAAATAAGCATAAGACCTTTGATACACATCTTTAGATATCTGCTGCGACTTGAACAAATAATTTAGTCTATCACGTAGGTTATTAAATATACTTTCTGATCCAGAACTTAGAAATACAATTATTTGCTTGAGCTCTTGATTTAAAAGCCATATTCTCTCATCCAGTGAAAGATTCTCATTAAGGAGACAATCAAGATTCAAAATAATAGGTTTCATCATAGTTAACACTTCAAAATAAGTCATTTTTACAGTTCCAAATGTAAAATGAAGTGAAAAAATCTCAATTAAGAAGATAATCAAAAAATTATTTGGCTATAGAACCTAACCAACAATTCAAAAATCTAGTTATTTTTAACTTTATTGGCTATTTTCTATAATAAACATGATGATTTATAAGAATTTATATATTAATTTTGTATTTAATGTATAATAACAATAACAAATTATATTTGGTAATTACCATATTTTTTTGATTAAATTTTAAAAAATTGTTAATTATGATTACTCAGACAAACATTATTCTAAATTTATCGTTTTAAAAGCATCAATATGAAATTAATAGAATTACAAAATTCCTCTATGAAACAAATGAAGGCAGCTCACCTCCTTATATTATTACTTGGAATGGTTTCGATGGAATGTAAGAATGAAGCGAATAAATCTATAAAGAAGATTTCGCAAGTTGAAATTGAGAAGGATAGTTCTTATTTGTATACTCATACCTTGAATAGCACGACCAAAAAGGCTTTAGAAACCCTTGGTCAAACTCCAATGGTCGAAGGAAATCTAGGCAACCAGCTTACAACCTTCATCAAGGATGGTATATATGATTATGGTGAAATTTTTAAATTCATTGAATTAAGATGGAAGAACAATTCTTCTGAGCTCATTCAAAAATCTAGGACTGAAATTGATGAATTAGCCAAAGTTATGATGCTCTTTCCAAATATGACCATTAAGATGGAATGTTATACGGATAATAATGGAGATGCAAAGAAATTGGAGAAAATCTCACAGGAAAGAGTGGAATATATTAAAAAAGAAGTTGTGGCAAGTGGTGTAAGTCCTGAACGAATTAATATTAAGGGTTTTGGAAGTAAATATCCTGTTGGTGATAACAAAATCATGGAAGGCCAATTAATTAATAATCGAATTGAAATCACGATTCTAAAACTATTTTAAAAAATTAGAAATACAGAAAAGGCAAAAACGTTTGCCTTTATAATTTTTATCTACCTACTACTGTTTAAACCGGGGCGCCCTAATCAAGTACTCCGGTTTTTTTATTTGCTATATTTATCATTTAACGCTCTTACCATTTCTGCCGTAATGTCATACGCGGAATCAGCATAAAATATATTGCCGTCACGTGCAACAGAGAACACATAATTAAATTTATGATCACTGTTAAATTCATTAAGATATGAAATTATCTTTTGGTGAAGCTTCTCATTGAATTCCGATGTTTCTTCTGCGAATTGGCGAGTCATAGTTTCTTTTCTTTCATTTAGATCTTGTTCTAACCTTGCTAATTTCTTTTGGCCTGCTTCTAATTCATTGCGAGTTAAATTTTGAGCACTAGCTTGGAGGTTTTGTAATTCCCTTTGGAAATTATTTTCCTTTGCCCGAAGTTCTCCAGATATTTTTTCTTGCTTTCTTTTAAATTCCTCTTCACTTTTCTTGAAAAAACCTAATTGACTCAGTAAGGAATCCGATACAAAATAAGCAATTTTTCCATTGTCCGTACTTCCATTGACCATGGAATTAACTACTGAATCTGGTTTCGATACACAGCAAAGTTTTCTATTTTGTGTAAAAAGGT
>JBDSHL010000381.1:0-7475 GCA_039918515.1 Saprospiraceae bacterium
AAAAACAGGAGTTGAAGAAAATGCAGAATTAGTCATTGGTCCATATTCTGCTATTTCCAAGGATTTAAAATCTGGTTCTAGAGTCTCCATTAAAAAAGAGAAAAAGGAAGAAAAAAAATGATTTCAAAATTATCTTAATCACTAAATGTTTCTTTTAGATGAGACAATATTTTTGAAATTGTAGATAATATTTTGTATTATAGCATTTTACATATATAAATAATTAATATTTTATTAATTATATTTATAAAATTTCAATGCTGTACACCATCAGCCTAACATTGAATAACTTTTCATTATTATCTTTGTTGTTATTATTAAGGATGAACAGCGTAACGGAACAAGTAGAATTTTCAAAAAGAATAAAGGTCGCTTTAAAGATTATTAAGGCTTACCAACGACCTGATCATTTAAAAGCGACGATTCAGATCCTCAATTCATTTATACCCTTCTTTGGTGTATGGATTTTGAGTTATCTGCTCTGGGATTATTCCATTTGGTGGTCGTTCTTATTATCTATTTTGAATGCTTTTTTCTTAGTAAGAATATTTATCATACAACATGATTGTGGGCATAAATCTTTTGTAAGATCAAGTAAAGCCAGAAAAGTAATCGGTTATATATGCAGTATGTTCAGTTCCATTCCGTTTTTTTATTGGAGCAAATCTCATCATTTTCATCATAGTCATAATGGAATGTTAGAGGTTCGAGATATTGGAGATATTACAACGCTTACTGTGGAAGAATATAAGCAATTGTCAAAGTTTGGAAAGTTTAAGTATAGGTTATACAGATCATTTTTTGTGATGTTCTTTTTAGGACCTATATACTATGTGTTTGTTCACAATAGACTTCCATTGATTAAAGAAGAAGGATTTAAAAAAGAGGAGAAAGGCTTGTTTGTCTACAATCTGTTATATGTAGCAATTATTGTTGGAATGTGTTTTTTATTAGATTGGAAAAAATTCCTAGGTGTTCACTTTATGATATTGGCTGTTTTTTCAGTAATTGCCATATGGTTTTTTTACATTCAACATCAACATGAACACGCTTACAAAGAATGGCGCAACAAATGGGACTATTTATACGCGGCAATAAAGGGCAGTAGTTATTATAAATTGCCTTCCATCATGAATTGGTTTACAGGGAATATTGCCATTCATCATATACATCATTTAAATCCAACTATACCCAATTATAATCTTAAGCGATGTATGAATGCCATCTCATGGATTAATAATTATACCAGTGAGATTGGTTTTATTGAAAGTTTAAAAACCGCATCTAATAAATTGTGGGATGAAGCACAAGGTAGAATGATTACTTTCAAAGAGTACTACTTACTCCAACATCAGAGCGTCTGAATTAGTTTAATTCTAATTCTTGCATAAATTGTTCTAAGGCAAAAGTAGGCATCATCTTTTCTCTAGCAATTGTTAAACCTTTCATTGCATTATCTTTAGCAGATTTATAATTGCCATTTAGTTTTAAGATATTAGCATACAGTAGATATTGATTAGGGCTACCTTCTATTTTGACTGCTTTAGAAATTAGTTTTTGAGCAAGATTCACAACTCTAGGATTGGTTCTAAAAAAGTCAATACACATTTGAGCTGATTGAGAAAGTTTAGAAGCATCTTTTTTTGCTATTTTTGAAGTATAGCCCTTGCATGCTGATTCAAACTTTGAAGCATTACCAGTTCTGGCATAATATTCCATGTCAGTATTATATTTGAATTCGGAATACTTAGAAGAATGATTCTTCATTTTTTCCTGTGCGGTCTTCAATAGATCTTCGTTGCGATATTCCAATGATTTTTGAAAAGTTTTCAGGCAAGATTGATATACTTTTCCATAGAACATAGTCAGGTTTTTAGATTTGATATAGGCTTCTTTATTTTGAATAAAATAATCAAATACCTTGGAATCTGCCTCTTTGGTCCCTTCAAAAATGATATCAAGATTCTGTGGAGTACTGAGATCCTTTTGTGTGCTTAGATATTCATTTGTAATTTTAAGAGATGGTTTGCCAGCAGCATTCAGTGATTTAATATAAGCCAATACTGTTTCTCCATCTTTTTTACCTTCATTATAGATTTTCTCAAAATTGGCAGATTTATCAATGGTCTTCATCACTTCTTGTCCTAAAGCAATAAATTGTTCAGGGTCGCGCATACCAGCAGTTTTATAAGCAACTTTTCCATCTCCATCTAGGTAAAGTAAGGTCGGGTAAGAACCAACTCCATAGGTTTGGGCCAGCCCAGGACCTTCTTCTTTCTCCATATCTACTTTTATGCAGACGAAATTAGCATTATAATAAGCACCAACCGTTGGATCTGGAAAGGTATTTGCAGACATCCTTCTACAAGGGCCACACCAGCTCGTATAGGCATCCATAAATAAAAGTTTGTCTTGGGATTTGGCTAGAGCGAGAGCGTCTTTAAAAGTGCCATGGAAGAAATTTATTCCTTCAGAATGCTCTTGGGCAATCAGTCTAGAAGTCAAAGAAATTATAACAAATCCTAAAATAAATAGCTTTAATTTTTTCATCTTTAATAATAATATATGAATGTCGTTAATTTTACTGCCAATATCGCAATTTATGAATTCGATTAATAACGCTATTCTTACCTAATTTGTTGAATTCTGATCAAATAATCTATGCATATACGAAGGCAATTTCTGAGTAGGCTGTCTGGAACCAGCGAGATTCCCCAGGGTTTCATCCCTTCTCGAGCTTTAGAATCACATATATATGATGAACATGGAAATGCTTATCTTGATCTAGTAAGTGGCTTCAGCGTAATGAATTTAGGACATTCACATCCACAAGTCATTCAAGCTATAGAAGAACAAGCAAGATTATATTTGCATACCAACGTCTATGCTGAACATATTCAATCTGTTCAGCTTGAATTAGCTCAATTGCTTTGTTCAGTCTTACCGTCTTCACTCAAAGCGGTGTATTATCTAAGCTCTGGAAGTGAAACTATTGATGCAGCGATAAAATTGGTTAGAAAACATTCAGGACGAACCGAAATAATTGTGTGTTCAAATGCCTATCATGGAAGTACCCTTGCTGCAGAATCCTTGCGAAGCGATATGGAGCATAGTCGTTATTTTCGTCCATTACTTCCTGATATTCGATTTATTAAAGCTAATTGCATTGAAGACCTTGATGTTATAAGTTCTAAGACTGCGGCTGTTATTACTGAAGTTGTTCAAGCGGAAGCGGGTGTGATAAGATTAGAAAGTAATTTTTTGGAGGCCTTGAGAAAAAAATGCACCGATCATAAAGTAAAATTGGTATTTGATGAAATTCAAACAGGATTTGGAAGAACCGGAACTTTATTTGCTTTTCAAAAAAGTGGAATAATTCCAGATATTTTACTAGTTGGGAAAGCATTTGGATGTGGACTTCCATTATCCGCAGTTATCGCAACTTCTGAATTATTGTCCGAATTCAAAATGCACCCTAGTCTTGGATACATAAGTACATTTGGTGGAAATCCACTTTGTTGTGCTGCAGCTTTGGCTGGCTTAAAAGTTATGCTAAAGGACAATATAATAGGTCGAATTCCAACATTGATCAACATTGTAAAAGAAGAATTAGAAGTACTTAGTATTAAGGAAATGCGAATTGAAGGGATGTTGATAGCTTTAGATTTTGACAACCCGAAATTAGTATGGAAAATAATAACAGAGCTTTATAAAAAAAGAATAATGGTAGAAAGTTTTTTATTCAATCATGGCGCATTGAGAATTTCTCCACCCTTGGTCATTGAAGAACACCATTTGAAGAATGCTTGTAAGGAAATTGCAAAAACTGTAAATGAAATTCTATTATAACACTTCTAATGCAATCTGATAATAATTATTGACCGCACCTATCAACTTTGTTTTCAAATAGAATGAATCTGTAATAATTTTGAAAGCTGCGAATTCATGATTAGGTACATTGAATTCATCAAAAAGTATAAGATCTCCTTTTTTTAAATATGGACTGAGCAGAGATAAGGTATAGATTGTAGAAGAAAATAGATCCGCATCCATATGAATGATCTTCATTCTAGGATCATGTAAATTTTGTTGCGAAATAAAAGTAGGAAGAGTGTCCTGGAATAATCCTTTGACAAACTTACCACGCGAATCATTCATCTCTGGAATGGCAGTTGCGAAAGTTCCTTTATCAAAGAAAATTCCCCAATCTTCAGGCAATCCTTCAAAGGTGTCAAAACCAAAGAAAGCCGAATGCGGATTGTTGTTGTAATTCATCCACCATCTAAAAGAACTTCCTTTGTATACGCCAAATTCAAGATAAAGAAAATTCTTTTGCTTGAGTTCACATTTTTCAGCGACATACAGATAGAGAGTTTCCCTTTTATTGTGATCTCTAACAGTCGTAAAAAAGTCATTTAATATTCCCTTTCGATCTTGTTTAGAAATCCATGAAGAAAGATACAATAGGTTAGAAATAAATTTGAATCCCCCAGATAGAAATCCAAATACCACATGAGGCCTCATCCAAAGAATAATTCCTTTGAGCAATGCATTCCATTTAATCAATATGTTATTCATCGAAATTCTTATGGAAATAAAAATTAATAGGCTCTTACATCATTTTTTTCCATGAAGTTAATATAAGTATTGTTCAATACTTTAAAACCTCCCGGTGTAGGATAATTTCCAGAAAAATACCAATCGCCTTTATGATTAGGGCAAGCATGATGTAATCCTTCTAAGGATTGAAATTGTATGATTACAGGAATTAGAAGACCTTTTGGTGTGAGCAATTGAGAGATTTTGTTTGAGATTTCATCGTATGTAAATTCATCGTACAATCTACTGACATAATTTTGCATTTGTTCTGTGGGAAGATCTCTTTGTTGAATGCATTGATGATATACTTCCTCCATAAGATGTTCCATATTGCGTTCTTGCAATAATTCAATCATTGCATTAAAGGCAATTAATTTATTTATTTGAGACATATCAATACCGTAACAATCAGGATATCTGATTTGTGGGGCGGAAGAAATGACAATGATCTTTTTTGGTTTTAATGTAGATAAGATGCGAATAATACTATCTCTCAAAGTTGCTCCACGCACTATAGAATCATCCACTACAACCAAGGTATCGACATGATTGCGTACAATTCCATAAGTGACATCGTAGATATGTGAAATCATTCCTTCTCGAATTAAATCATTGGCTATGAAAGTGCGCATTTTGTCATCTTTGAGCACCAATTTTTCAAAACGAGGTTTTTTACAGAGTATTTTTTTTATTTGTTCAAGATCTTTTTGATCGGCTTTTTGAAGTTGAAGGATTTTTTGTTCATTCAAATAATCATCAATTCCTTCCATCATTCCAAAGTAAGCTACTTCCGCTGTATTCGGAATATAGGAGAAGACGGTATTTTCTAGGTCACCTTCAATCGTTTTTATCAGGGAAGGAACAAGTTGTCTTCCAAGATTTTTTCTTTCTTGATAGATATCGTAATCATTACCTCTTGAGAAATAAATTCTTTCAAAAGAACAAGAGAGTTTAGGTCCAGGTTCTAAACAAAGTTCTTCAGAAACTTTACCGTTATGTTTGATGATAAGGGCATTGCCTGGTTTTATTTCATGGATTTCAGTTCTCTTAACGCCAAAGGCTGTTTGAATTGCAGGTCGCTCTGAAGCCATGACTACCACTTCATCATCTTGATAGTAAAAAGCAGGGCGTATTCCGTTAGGATCTCGAAGTATGAAAGAATCCCCATGACCAATTAGTCCAGCGATTACAAATCCACCGTCGAATTTTTTTGCTGCTTTTTTAAGTACACGACTAATATCCAGACTATCAAAAATCAATGGATTAATATCTATTTGACTATATCCTTCAGGCTTATACCAATTAAATAGATGTTGAACTTCTTCATCTAGAAAGTGGCCAATTTTCTCAAGAACTGTAATAGTATCTGATTTAATCTTAGGGAATTGACCCAGACTGACCAACTTGTCGAAAAGTTCATCGACATTGGTGAGGTTAAAATTGCCAGCCACTGCCAGGTTACGACTAATCCAATTATTTTCCCTTATAAAAGGATGAACAGTTTCTAAACTATTGTCACCATGAGTACCGTAACGAAGATGTCCTAAAAGGATTTCTCCCATGAAAGGTTTATTTTGTTTTAACCAATCGCAGTCATTGAGTTGATCCTCGTTAAGATTTTTAAAATGAGAGAAAACTCCTTCGAAAAGATGGGAAATGTAATTCGTAGCATTGCTTTTATGAACTGAGAAATATTTCTGTCCAGGATGAGTATTGAGCTTGATAGTGGCTAATCCTGCACCATCCTGACCTCTATTTCTTTGTTTCTGAAGTAAAATCTGAAGTTTTTGAAGCCCATAGAATGCTGTTCCATATTTGTCATGGTAATATTCCAGAGGTTTTAGTAATCTGACGAAGGCAAGTCCGCATTCATGCTTGATTTGGTCACTCATATGGGCTAAAATCAGTGCAAAATTACATAAATTTAATGAGAGTCTTGGGATAAAAAGACAGTTTAAGAATATATATAGTTATGTATTAGCATGATTCAAAAAATGTGAAAGAACCGCGAATGAGGCTCGAGTAAGTGCTCCCAATAGATATCGAGATTTGCAGGTATTTCAGTTTGTAATAGAATTTCTATTGAAGAATCTGGGTTAAAGCATTAATTTTGATAAACTTATTGGAAATAAACTAAAAATAGGGATTTCAATGATAACCAATCGATTAAAATGCCCATTAGCTACTGTAACAATCGTTGAATCGATACTTATGGCGAAAATATTAATAGTTCATTTTTTAAGTTTAACTTTCCTTGCATTTACCTTTCTAGGGTCAGTTGATCTTAATGCCCAATCCAGAAAGGCTCTATTAATCGGAGTTAGTCAATATCCGTCTGAAGGGGGTTGGGCAACCATTCATTCAACCAATGATGTTGGTTTGATTAAGGCAGCTTTAAATAGTCAGGGGTTTAAGGATAATGATATTATCGAAGTTCTTGATGATAAAGCAACTAAAAAGGGAATTCTAAATGCCTTAAATAATGACCTGTTGCCAAAAGTTAATCGGGGCGATATCATTTATTTTCAATTTTCAGGTCATGGGCAACAAAGACCAGATATCGACGGCGATGAAGTGGATGGGCTGGATGAGTGCATAGTATCATTTGATTCCCCGAAAAAATTCCAGGAAGGTATTTATGAAGGCGAGAACCTCATTAGTGATGATGAACTCAACCGAAATCTTACTAAAATTAGAGAAAAGCTAGGGCCTAAAGGTCAACTTTTGGTTGTTCTAGATGCATGTCATTCTGGAACAGGCACTAGGGGAGCGGCCTTGGTTCGGGGAACTACCGAAGTTATGGCTAGTCCAAGTTTTCAGAAACAGAATCAAATGATTTCAATGAAGAGTGATAATAATGGACTTCAGAACAAGCA